>NZ_JASFYE010000012.1 GCF_030055425.1 Methanothermobacter sp. | reverse complement strand
AAGAGAACACGAAGCAATCACTTGGTTATCATAGTCCCAATACCCTTCTTTGTGAATATTTCAAGTAGAAGGGAGTGCTCAACCCTTCCATCTATTATATGGGCCGATGAGACACCATCATTTATGGCCTGTATGCATGTGAGTGTCTTGGGGAGCATCCCCCCCTCAACTATACCGCTCTTTACAAGGTCGCTGAGTTCATCAACACTCACCTTCCTTATGAGGGTGTCGGGATCTGAGGGGTCCTCGAGTATTCCAGGCACATCTGTTAAGACTATAAGTTTCTCTGCCCCTATACCCGCTGCAACCTCGCCTGCAACCGTATCTGCATTGAGGTTGAGTGTGTTGGCGTTCCTGTCAACACCTATGGGTGATATCACAGGGATGTAGTTGTTATCTGTGAGCATGTTGATTATGCCGGGGTCCACCGACTCAATCTCACCCACAAGTCCAAGGTCTATCTCCCTCTTTTCACCTGTCTCAGCATCCTTAACAACATGTGGCGCCCTCTTTTTTGCAAGGAGAAGGTTACTGTCCTTACCTGACAGTCCTATGGCCCTTCCGCCATGGTAGCATATCTTTGAGACGATGCTCGTGTTTATCTTACCCACAAGTACCATCTTGACTATCTCCATGGTCTCCTCATCTGTAACCCTGAGGCCCTCTATGAACTTTGGCTCCTTGCCCATCTTGTTCATGGCCCTTGAAATCTCAGGGCCGCCTCCATGGACAACCACCGGCTCCATACCCACATACTTCAAGAGCACAGTATCCCGTGCGGTTGAGTCCATGGCAGCCTCATCTATCATGGCGTGGCCACCATACTTTATCATTATCTTTTTCTTGTGAAACTTCTTTATGTAGGGGAGTGCCTCCACCAGAATGTTAACGGTCTTCATTCAAACACCCTAATAATCTTTATATCTGGCATTTATCCTAATTCAGGTCCTATACTCGGTATTTATCCTAAGCCTTATACTAAGTCGTGTACTCAGCATTTATCCTCACATAGTCGTAGGTGAGATCACAGCCGTATGCAGTTGCCGATTCACTGCCGGCGTTGAGGTCAACTGTTATCCTTATTTCATCATCACCCATTATCCTCTCTGCAAGTTCAAGTTCAGGTGTACCCTCAAAGGCCAGGACATTCCCCTCCTCGACTATTCCCACAGATCCGCTCTCAGATTCGAGTGTCACACCTATCCTGTCGGGGTCAAATTCTGCACCTGAATATCCTGCAGCCGCAACTATACGTCCCCAGTTGGGGTCGGCCCCGAATATTGCCGTCTTAACGAGGGATGAACCTGCGATTGCCCTGGCGGCCCTCCTTGCATCCTCCCTTGTCCTGGCATTCACCACGTCAACCTGGAATGATTTGGTGGCGCCCTCACCGTCACGGGCCATCATACGGGCAAGTTCCCTGCAGACGACCACAAGGGCCTCAGTGAAGTTCTCATCTATCCTCCCTGATCTGCAGGTTGATGCTATTATAACCATGTCATTGGTGCTCTCATCACCGTCCACTATGAGCATGTTGAATGTGTCATCAACTGCCCTCCTGAGGGCCTCCCTGAGCTCTGAAGGTGATGCATCAACATCAGTTGTTATGAAGGAGAGCATGGTGGCCATGTTTGGTGCTATCATACCTGAACCCTTGGCAACCGCACCTATACGGGCGGTCTCACCGCCTTCAAGCTGGAACTCCACCGCAACCTCCTTGGGGAATGTGTCCGTGGTCATTATTGCAGATGCAAGATTCCCTGAGGCTTCCGGAGAGTTTTCAAGTTGATCAGCAGCCCTTCTTATGAGGGATTCGATCTTCCTGATGGGCATCCTCCTCCCTATAACGCCAGTTGATGCAACAGCAACTTCACCAGCATCCACCTGGAGGGATGCTGCTGTTACCCTGGCCATCCTGAGGGCATCATCCATCCCCTCTTTTCCTGTGAAACAGTTGGCGTTTCCACTGTTTGCAACCATTGCTGAAATTATGCCACCCTCAAGGACCTTTTCAGTCAGTTTAACAGGTTCTGCCCGGACCCTGTTGGATGTTAAAACACCCGCTGCAGTTGCGTTTCTGGTGACGATAAGCCCAACGCCATATTTACCTTCACGGCAACCCGCAGCAAGCACTCCATCAACTGCGCAGACACCGCCTTCAATGAACCTGATTTTCATAGTTTCCACTCCTACCAAAAAAAGTTCAGTGGGACCCCCTCAGAAGGTTGTATTGTTGGAGGGCCCCTGGTTGCTGTTAACAACATTGACTTCCCCGTAACTGTTCTGGGCTTCCTCCCTGCCGCGCTCCTTTATCCCGTTGAGGGGCAGGTGGTTGGTGCTGCTGGGGGAGAGCTGGACATCACTGGATGGAGTATCGTTAATATCCACTGCAGTAATATTATCGTTGGAAAGACCTATAACAATGCCCAGACCTGACCCGCAGCCAAATGCTATGAGGGAAATCAGGAAGCTAACAATGATTTTAGCCTCGGTTTCAGGTCTCATTTCAATTCCCCTTATTATTATCTTGAAGTACCCTTAAATAACTTTCCTTTTCATGCCGTGGCAGCATAGATAACGGCAAGGAGGATTGCGATAAGACCAAACTCCCAGTGCCCCATATTCCAGCCAAGGAAGGTGGCCACAAACACAAAGACAAATACAAGGAGCGCCACAGACTTTTTATGCATCAGAAAGTCAATAACAGACCTTGTGAAGGGTGAGGGGATGAAGTAACCGTATATCCCATCTGCAACATCAAATATCATGATTGATGTGGGGTTCCAGAGCTTTATGCTGTCGGCAATCTGGGCCCTCTCACCGGCCTCCCGCCTGGTCTTTCCGATACCCACCCTTATGTTGGCACCGTTATCCATTGCATGCCATGCGGAATCTATCCCCGCCCTCAGAGCCATGTCCTTTGTGGGAAAATTTGCTATGAGGTCGTCCCCACCCTCACGGTAACCCTCGATCTTTCCCCTGCAGTCATTCTCCATATAGGCCTTTATATCGTTCATTATCTCAACAAGGCTGTCACGGCCAAACCTCTCTATGAAGCCTGTTGAGTCGATCATGTCAATGAAGAGGTAGTTGTCACGGTATGATGGGCTGCCTGAGAGCGGTTCAAATTCACTGGTGAATATTATCGCAAATTCCCCTCCAAGCTTTGTGAAACCAACACCGGGAACCTCACCTATCTCCCTGTTGAGGTTTATGGCCCTCTCAATTGCCGCTGCCCCTGTCATCCCGGCGGCGGCCCTGACATTTATCCCCCTCCTGCTACCTGCGCCTATCAGTTTTATGGCAACCCTTATGGCGTCGTTCTTGGAGAGGAACCTTGCGAGTATCTCACTTGAACTCTTCTCTATGATCCTCCCCTTCTCCTTCTCTATTATGGACACGAATTCATCCATTATCCGTCCGCCGTTGAAGACCTCAATGTAGAGGTAGCGGTCGCTTCCCATTATTATGTTGCTGAGGAGCGCATACTCATCAACCCTGTTCTCTGCAGGTTTGAGTTCAATGAACTTTCTGTTCTTGGGGATGTTTTCAGTTCCAAGTTCCCTTGTGAGGTTATCAAAGATGTTGCTGGTGTTGATATGGGCCCTTTCAATCTCTATGAGCATCGTCTTTGTGTAGTTGAGCATGTCCACGTATTCCCTTTCTGTGCTGTTGGTGGGCATGTACTTGGTCCCGATACTCAGAACCCTGTGTCCAATGAAAAAACCCAGTATCTTCCTTAGCAGATAATCCATGACCATCAATCATTGCCTCCCTTCTCAAGAACCACGTCGAATTCCCCTGGCTTCTCAAGCAGCATGCTCGGTTTAACAGATACTATGGGGAACCTCCATGATCCTATCCTGGCTGCGATTGTACTTGCTATGTTCCTTGAGTTCTTCTTAACAAAACTGTAATCGTGATCATTTATGGTTATGTTGACATTGTAGGGGGCCTCCTCCATGACGTCCTCAGAGTACATTATGTTCAGTTCAAATGTGCCGGGTTTCAGGAAGAGGTCGTTCCTTACAGCCACCAGGGGGGCGTGCTCCAGTTTGAGTCTGTCACCAACCGTTACAGCAATGTTGCCGGCGTACTTCACCGCCTCCCTGTAGTCCCTGGGGTGCACCAGCACGAATATTATGTAGTTGCTGGTCCGCTCCACCTCCTCCACCATGCTCATGAACTTCTCAAAGAGGGGGAGCTTCATGAATATGCCCTCAAGTTTGGGTTCAAGACCATCCTCCTGACTTCTGCTTATCCTGTCAATGGCCTCCTTGGCTATGGCTATCCCGCTGAGTTTCTTGCCCCTTTTGGCCTTATATGAGTCTATCCTCTTTTTCTCGAATTCCTTGAGGGTCTCGGTGCAGATTTTCTGGAGGATGTTCTTAACCTTCTTTGGCTTTCCAGAGGTCCCTATGAGGATCCTGTCATCCCTGAATGTGTAGGGTATCCTCCTGCTGTTTATATCCTGAAACTCGTCCTTATACTCCCTGAAGACATCATTTGAGAGTATCTTGGCATCCTCCTCCTCTGCCATCTTGAGTATGAAGTGATCAGCCGTGGTACCTGAGGGCACCTGCTGGAATTTTCCCTCCTCCAGGAGTTTCCTGAACTTCTCCTTATCATCTATCTCATGGCGCAGGGATGCATCGGCAATTATAACAGGTTCATAGCCGAGTTTTTCAAGCTCCTCTGCCGCTGACAGTATATTCTCTATGCATGGCCTATCATCGTCGTTTTTCCTTGAATGGGCGACGTTCGATGCATCTATAATTACCCTCAAGTAACCACCTGAATGAGATTATTCCCGCAGGCTGTGGGATGCCAGTTCAATCCTTTCTCCCTGAACCTGGTTGAGAACTATTCTTATAGAATCCTCATTAATGTAATATGTATTATATGAATTAATATCTTTACCCCTCAGTTTAAGGGATGAAACCGTCCCGGCGGTTACAAAGAACGTGTCCTCAACCCTCCAGACATGGGGGACATGCTTGTGGCCCGATATCACAAGGTCAGCGCCCCTCCTGATTATTGAATAGAGTATGTCCCCTGCATCTGCAAGTACGTTCCTCTCACGGCCGGTCTTGGGAACAGGTATTATGTGGTGGTGGAGGGCTATAACCCTGAAATGTCCCCTCTCCGAGGCCCTCTCAAGTTCCTCCTCCATCCAGATCTGCTGGGACCTCCCTATCTTGCCATAGTCAAGATCAGGCTCACTGCTGTCAAGCCCTATTATTGTGAGTTCATCCATCACAAAGGTCCCCTTCCTGTACCTGAAGACATCCTCAAAGGTCTCGTTTCCCACATGCCTTGCATCATGGTTCCCTGGAACAAATATGTGGGGACCCCTGAGGTCGCTGAGGTACTCAGCGGCCTGCAGGAATTCAAGGTAATAGCCATTATCTGTAAGGTCACCGGTTATAACGGTTGCGTCAGGTTTAAGCTCATTTATCTGTCTTATGGCCTCAAGGAGTATGTCCTCCTTGAAGTTGGGTGCGCCCACATGGAGATCCGAGATATGGGCTATTAAGACCATCAGCTCAACCTCATAATGGCCTCTGCCAGGTCACCCCCGGTTTCCTGAAGGGCCCTGGTGGCTTCCTCCCGGCTTACACCGGTCTGGTTCATGACAAGTTCAATGTCATCCTCGGGTATCTTAACCTCAGCTTCAAGGTCACGTTCACGGGCCTTGCCTGTCACCTGATAGGTCTTCTGGCCCATGAAGTCCATGACATTTACGCGGGGATTTTTTATTATGATCTCCTTCTTCTTGAGTTTGATAACAACCTCCTCAACGCCACGGAGGTCCTTCATATCCATTCCCATCTGCTTCATGGCCCTCTGCATCTGTTTCAGCTGCTTTGGGTTCATTCCCATGCCCGGTATCATTTAAAATCCTCCTTTCCTGGTTTTCACTGCCTGGCCATGGTTGAGGTCCATCATCTCCTCGGCACAGAGGAGGGCCCTGCCTGTGGCCAGAAGTTCATCATGAGCGTTAACAATTAAAACTTCATCGCCGGCCCTTATATTATTGTCGCAGTCAATTATAAACTTTGCAAATACACTCCTGCCCTCCCTTGCAAATGGTTCAGACTCCTCATTCACAGCCACCCTGCAGCGGGGGTAGGCTGTGCCATCATGAAGCCTCCTGGCACCCTCGGCTGAAAGCACAAAGAGGCCGTCAGATGCCCTCATGGTGCATATAAGTTTCTCTCCTGAGTAGATGTGCCTTATCTTCCCTGTGTTACGGCTCCTCTCAATCCTGACATCATCAGGGAAAAGCACTTTACCTGATCCCTCACCGAACTGGTACTCTGCAATCATCCTTATACGGTCAAGGTCATCAACATAGGTCTCCACCTCCCCTGAATAGGTGTGTTGAAGCTGAAGTCCGAGTTCACTGCAGAGGTCCTCACTTATGATCACGTCTCCCTCAAGGTCGAGTATCAGTTCCCTCAGGAAGTGCCTGGCCTCCAGGTCCATGATACCCGGTGCATCGCTCTGGGCCAGGGGGTAGACCTGGTCAAGTTCAAGGGGTATGAGGCCAAAGGGCACGTCTGCAACCACCACACTCCATTCCCCATCAGGCTGGGGTTTCATTGAGCGAAAACCACTGATCCTTGATGGTAAACTGGATGAGTAGGGTTTCCTTGATGGGCCTGCGATTGCCATCCTTCCCCTCAGGTTTTTCCTGACCCACTGAAGATGCCTGTGAACCTCAACACGGCCCAGTGATTCTGGTCCAGTGTAGAAGAATGCTGAGCGTTTGGACCTTGGCTCGAATCTCTCAGAGAGTTCAACGTAAGCCGACATCCTCCTGTATCCCTCAAGGAGTCTTGGATGTGCCCTGCATCTCTCCTCAACAAGTTCCATTAGGCTCCCATCATAAATTGCCTGGCGGACCTTCCTTATCTCTGCAAAGCTCACATGGAGGTTGTGTTCAGCTATGAGGTTCCTTCTATCCTCAGCCTCCATCCCGCGGAGCTCCGATGGTGTATAATCCGTGCATACCCTGCATGAGCACGGCATCTCCTGGAGGTTCTCAAGTTTATATGTCCCCTCTGTGCTCAGAAGACGACCATCCTCTGCATAGAGTATGTAGGCCGCCGAATCAAAGAGGTCGCATCCCATGGAGGCCGCGAGGGCGAATATCATTGGATGTCCAGCCCCCATGAGGTGCCTTGGCCTTGATGGCGGAAGTTCTGAAACAGAGGATAGTACAGCATCAACCAGCTCCCTGTACCTGTAGGACTCCATTAGAGGTACAACGGCACCTATAGGGTGGAGTTCCACCGGGAGCTCTGCAAGCTGTGAGGCGCAGTACCTCCTGAGGTCAGGGTGGGTTGATCCCTGTACAACGGCGTTGAGCATCATCCTCTCCCGGTACTCAAGGGACTCCCTTGCCCTTTGAAGTGTGACTTCAACCTCCTCAAGGGCCCTCCTGTGGCTCACACCAGGCGGCGTCGGTATATCCAGGGACGTCCCTATGTCTGTTCCTATCTCATCCTGGAAGCGGACTATTTCATGGTTTTCAACCTCAACGTCGCCGTACTCTGAGAGCTGGAATGAACCCGAATCCGTCATTACGGGCCCCTCGAAGTTTATGAGTCCATGGACACCCTTTCTCAGTGCCTTATCCCTGAGTTCAGGGTTCCTGTAGATTATGTATGCATTGGTTATCACGATCTCAGCGCCGAAGCTCTTAACGTCAATGGTCTGCTTACCCGGATGTATAACAGGCATCAGTGCCGGTGTCCTGACCTCTCCGTGTTCTGTCTTGAGGACACCTGTTCTTCCCAGGTTGTCCTTTGATCTTATCTCAAACATGAAATCCTCCCGTACTAAACCATTAAACTCATCGAATCCGCTCTGAAAAATATGAAATTACCTTAATGTTAACATTAAACTCAGTGAATCCGCTAATAAATATGAATTATCAATTCTTATATACAGCATTGAATCCTCTTTAATATGATTTAAAGTAGAACACCAAAAACCCGATGAACTACCAGATTGAATTTTCCTGTATCACCCTCTGAAACTGGCCACTTCCAGCAGTCTCCTCCTCATTGAGAGTACCCTCGCCCTTGAGGTTGCCGCCCTTTCCTCTCCACAGCCACATACACATTCATCCATCTGTGGGCATATTATGTAGAGTGCCTCCCCTCCCGTCGTATTGGATATCCCCATCCTTTCAAGGTTCCGCCGGACTCTGCGCCCGATCCTGTCACCTTCAACGGATACTCCGAGGTATATGGGGGTTTTAACTGCGGATGATATCCTTGTAACACCACGAATTACCATGCGCTCAAGTCTACGTCTCTCAATTATGGTTTCACCATCTGAAGAAAGTGTGGGATCCCTGTAGGGCACCCCTGCATCACTGAGGGCCACCATTCTCTCATCCCTCCAGTCCAGGGGCTCTTTAATCTTTGAGGGATCCATTGAGGCCAGTGTGCCTGCAGATTTCCTTCCAAATACCGGGCCGGCACCAACATGGAACCCCACATCTATAAGGGCGGATCTCAGGGGGGCCGCGGAGGTGTAGGTTGCAAGGACTCCATCTGGCTTTATAACCCTGGCTATCTGTGATAGAAACTCCACAGTGTAGAGTTCAGGTGAAACCCCGGGACTGAATGCGTCAAGGAAGATGGCGTCATAGTATTCAGCCTCCAGTTTCTGAAGCGTCTCCCTTGCATCCTCACAGTGAACCCGCAGGTTGACCTCAGGGGGTGGTGGGGGAGATGCCCTTATGCTTACGATTCCCATATCCATCAGGTGGTCCTCATAGGCAGCCCTGACAAGTTCATGGGATTTTACCGGTGATGGGACTATGAGGGCCGCTGCCAGTGTCTCAGGGGAGACCTCCACCATGTCCACTGTAACCTCACCGTCAGATGTGAATTCAAGGAGCGCCGCTGTATTGTACCCGAGGCCAGAACAGAGGTCGAGAACCCGGATTTCCTCTGCATCAGGTGGTATAGAGGGCCTTACAAATTTTTCAAAGGACTCTGTTATGGCTCCACTCCGGGTGTGCATGGCCTCCCCACAGGAATCTGACTCCAGGGTGTATGAGCCATCAGCGGTTCTCATGAAGCTATCTGAAAGTGAACGCCATGCTTCAGTGCGCCTGTTTATACCATCCCGGCGCTCACTTTCAAAGTAATTTCTAACAGCCCTCAGAACATCATCCCTTGGTGTGAGTACCATGTTAAATGATCCAGTGCATTTTAACTTAAAGTTTGCCCTTCTATATTCTGGGCCTGTAGGGCACAACCGAGAACCTAACCCTGAATTCAGTTCCATCCTCCATATCCACTTCAAGGTCCCCGTCCAGCTGATCCACAAGGCCACTTACAAGTTTCAGGCCCAGTGAATCAGACTCCTCAAGTACAAAGTCCGGTGGAAGTCCCACCCCATTATCTGAGATGGTGAGTGTGAAATCATCACCCTCTGATTCCAGTTTCACTGTGATCTCGCCCCCCTCACTGAATGCATGTTTCACGGAATTTGTGATGAGTTCATTTATTATGAGACCCAGGGGCACTGCTGTCTCGATTGGGAGAGTCACATCCTTGGCCGAGACATTCAGTTCTACTCCCGCTGCATGGTAGCTGTCCAGGATGGATGATGTGAGCCTCTCAATGTAGCGCCTCATGTCGATTCTGGTTATATCCTCAGATTCGTAGAGAAGTTCATGTACGAGGGCCATGGACTGAACCCTGCTCTGAAGGTCCAGGAGGGGTGCTGCATCCTGGATTTCATCTAACTGGAGGTTTATGAGGCTGGATATTATCTGGAAGTTGTTCTTGACCCTGTGGTGCACCTCCCTCAGAAGCGCCTCCTTTTCCCTTAGGGAGGATCTCAGCCTCTCCTCATACTCCTTTCTGAGGGTTATATCCCCGCATATTATGACAACCTCACCTGTTGAGAGCCTGTATATGTACACTTCAAGCCATCTATCACCATGTTTAACCTCGGGAAGGTAGAGTGGTCCATCATTCCCGGTCACCCCTTCAAGGGCTTCTCTGATGCTGGACTCTGCGATTCCTGGAAGTGCCCTTTCAAGTTCCATTCCCTTAACGTCCCCACAGACGACACCATCCATCTCCTCAGCGGCTGGATTCATGGATAAAACCCTGAATCCGCCTTTAGCCGGACTTAAAACGATTACCCCTGAATTCATGTTCCTGAAAAGCTCCCTGAATTTCTCCCGGCTCACCCTGAGGGCCTCCTCTGCGAGTTTATGTTCATGTATATCCCTCAGGCCGAATACGTAACCACTGATAACACCATCTCTGCGGATGGGCCTGTCAACATACTCCACCCACCTGTAGCTTCCATCTGGCCTTTTTATCCTGAATGTTGCCCTGTGCATTTCCTCATCACTCATGATGAGTTCCCTGACATTCTCCCGGTCATCCGGATGCACGTAATCCAGGAACTCGATGGCTGACCTGTTGAGGAGGTGCCCATGTCCGTAACCAGTTATATTTTTCACTGATGGGCTGAGGTATCTGAAGTTGAAGTCCCTGTCAAATTCACCGAGGCCATCAGCCATGTGCTCTGTGAGCAGCACAAGGCGTTCCTCCCTCCTTTTAAGTTTTTTCTCCATCTCCTTTATCGGCCTTATATCTGATCCTGTGAAGAGTAGGCCCACGTGTTCCCCTCCACCTCCATGGATGTGGCCAGCGGATACAACAACGGGTACCGCCCCATCCCCTGATTTCAGGGCCGACTCCACCATGGATTCCATCATCTCAGATAGTTTACCCTCAAATTCCATGACCTCATCTATCCTTCTTCCCAGAAGTTCCGCTGCACTGAAACCCGTTAACCTCTCGGCTGCCGGGTTAACATAGGATATCCTGAATTCAAGGTCTGTTATGATGAGGAAACTGTTCATGTTCCTCACAATATCCATCGCTGCGTTCATTGGACTGAGCACTGGTATGTGAAACCTGAGCACCCCGTAGGCTATGATGGAGACCCCCACTGCAGTGGCCGGGTTCGTGAGTGATGGGACCTCAATGCCCATCAATGGAAGCACGAGGTCAGTTAAAAATCCAGTTACAATGGGAAGTATGAGGCCAGTGAAAAGGTAGAGTCCCTGGGTCCTCCCTTCACGTGAGGAGGACCTGAGGTGAATCACAACAAGTATAAGTGCAATTATCCCAACAGCGAGTCCCCAGATGGTTGAAAGGTCATACGCTGCAGATCTGGATGCTGCGAAGGTCCATCCCCATGGTTTAAGCAGCGGGCCCGCCGTTATGAGGTCGGTTGTCAGTTCAAGGGCTGAAAATATAAAGGCCGGTACGTAGAGTGCTGCGAGAGTGTACCATCTTCTCATTCTTCCCGTGAATATCATTACCATGTGAAGGATCACCGGAACCACGAATGGCCAGAGGAACCCCATCCTGACCCAGAGGGCTGCCATCCCATAGGATTCAGAGATGTAAAGGCCGAAATCTGTGAGTGAAAGGTATGCGACAAGTGCCGAAAAAGCAAGGAGTGCCCTGTTGAAACGGCTCCTGGGGTTCTTCACAAAGATGTATATTCCAGATAGGCTTGCAGTCACAAAAGCAGTGATTGAAAGCAG
>NZ_JASFYE010000011.1 GCF_030055425.1 Methanothermobacter sp. | reverse complement strand
GCTCATTGCAATGGAAAAGGTCTAGGTGATTCATGTGAAGAAATTTGTGTTTCTACTAATTTTTCTCCTTATCGGCGGTGTCTCAGCCCATGGAATGGAGATAACCCCAGAGTCGTTCATTGTAATAGCCGATAACTCCACAGGAAAACTTGCCCGGTCAGTGGCCGATGAGACAGGGGTCAACGTCACCGTGTACCGTTTCCAGAGCCCATCGGATGTGGAGCATGAACTGGAACACACCCTTGGAAACCCCAACAAGAAGATACTGGCAGTTGCCTACCAGGACACCGTGAGGGACTTCCTCCACAGGCATCCTGAACTTGCAACCAGGGTGACTTACTGCAGTGCCGATGAGGCATCAATCAGGGAAAAACTCCTTGAACTCAGCTCAGTGAATACAGAAAACATGGGTAGCGGCTTTATGACGCCATTCCTTTCAGGGGCACTGATAGGGGTCATAGTTGGCCTTTTAATAGGGGCCCTGTGGATGAAAAGGAAAATCGGGTAAAACTCCTCAGTTTCCCACTTCCTCTTTTTCTCTGCAAAAAAACTACTCAATACCCCACTTCCTCTTAAATTCAAGCTTCTCCTCTGCTGCAAAAAAACTACTCAATACCCCACTTCCTCTTAAATTCAAGTTTCTCCTCTGCACTCATCCAGTGGCTACCATCACAGAATGGTTTGTTCTCAGATAAACCGCACCGGCAGAGGGTAACCCTGTTTCTGGTCTCATACTCCCTCCCATCGGCGGATTCTATTTTTATACCCCCCCTCACCCAGAGGGGTCCCTCACACTTCTTCTGTTTATCATGGATAACCACTATTGATTTTTCATAGTCCCTTTCATAGGGTTTCCCTGTCCTCCTGTCCCAGAGGACGAGTCTCCCTGATGGGCAGATCATCGCCTCCTCAATGGCGATCTGTATGCTCTGGGTGTCACCCTTCCTGAGGAGTTCCCTTATACCCCCTGCCCGGAGGCAGAACCTTGAGTGGTCGCACAGTTCAGGGACATCGGTGAGTTCAAGGTCCCCTGCCCTGAACACGGTCGCCCTTTCAATGTAGGGCTTCCTCGATGCTGTTTCGGTACCATCAAAGCCCACCTCAAGGTGTGTTCCATCACAGTAGGGTTTGTTCTTTGATGCGCCGCAGCGACAGAGGAGGTACCTCTCCTTCAGCGGGAACTTTCTTCTCTCAACAAATTCCCTTGTGTGTCCATCCTCATCGGTTACAATTACCTCCTCATAGAGGGGTACCGAGCCCTCCACGAGGTATGGTCCGTCCTTAAGAACCCTTATCCTCATCTTTAACACCCATAAGCAGATCAGGTAGCCCCATCATTAGCAGGGAAAATATGATGAAGCAGATCCCTGTTCCCCTAATCAATATATTTATCCTAGAGGGTAAAATATGTGACTCCCACATAAAAATCAAAAAAGATGGAGGTGACCGTCAGAATCTGCCAATAAGCCTCATTGAACTTACGGTTGATGCTGCTACCGGATCATCCCTTTTAACTGTCAAACAATATAAGATCATTTATAACTGTTTCTGTGGATTGTGGTAGCAAAAAGACCTATGAAACATATAATACCAAATAAAAGGAAGCATATCCTTGTGCTTTCCATGAGGATACCATAATTTGCAGGGGATACTGAAACACTCCCCATCAGAAAGGCGAAGATGAGTGTCACTGTGCCCATACTGAAGGCCTGGCCGATGAGGCGCACGGAGGTCACCGTGGCAGATGCCACCCCTGCATGATCCCTCTTAACTGAACACATAATCTTTGTTGTGTTTGGGGATGAGAAAAGTCCCATACCGGTTCCAAGCACCATGAGTCCCATTATTACTGCTGTTTCCGGTGTATCAGGGCCCAGTGTTGCAAATCCCATGAGTGCCATGAAGATCAGCACCATACCCGCTGATGTCAGAATATGGGGCTTCACCATATCGGCCATCCTCCCTGCAAGGGGGGCGATCAGGGCCATCATGAGGGGTTGAACTATAAGTATAAGTCCACTGGCAGACGGGCTTAATCCCCTGACGTACTGGAGGTGGTAGCTGAGAAGCAGGGAAACCGCAAATGTTGATGTGAATACCACCAGGGCTTCAAGGGATGAAAAGGAGAATCTTCTGTTTTTGAATAGTTCAACATTAAAGAGGGGGTTCCTTGCCTGCGCCTCTGTCTTGATGAAGAGAGAAAACGCCAGAAAACTTAGAACGAGGAGCAGAACTCCCCTTATACTTGCAAGTGTTGAGAATCCCTGAATGAAGAGAAAAAGTGATGTGCAGTAGGTGAGTGACCCCTCAAGATCAAATTTTCTGCTTCCACCAGCCATCCACTCATCATCAATTCTGGATAGCGAGATGAGTACAACAAGGATTCCCACTGGAACCGTGAATAAGAATATGGACTCCCATCCCATGATCTCTGCCAGAAAACCTCCCAGGATGGGACCGGCAAAGAGACCCATATCTATTGCCGCGGTATTCACACCTATGGCCCTCCCACGTTCAGATGCAGGGAACACCATTGATATAAGAGAAAGCCTTGTTACCAGTACCATGGAGGCCCCGATTCCCTGAAATGCCCTGAAAAGGATGATTGAGGTTGCATCAGGTGCCATTGCACAGAGAACTGATGCTGTAATGAATATGATGTTACCTGAAATGAAGAGCCTCTTTATCCCGTATATCTCGGATAACCTTCCAAATGGCAGTAGAAAGACGTTCGCCGTTAAAAGAAATGCCGTTATAACCCAGGTCTGCTGGGAGGGTCCCATATTAAGGCTCTCGCCCATAAGGGGGAGGGCCACATTGATTGATGAACCCATAAATGGCGCAAGGAATGATGAGAGGGTCACTGCGCATAGCACATAAACCTTCAGATAATCATCTTTCAAAAATTTCCCCCCTCAATAAAAATTAAATAAAAAATAGTTTAAATAATTTTCCAAAAAATGAAAAAAGTGTAGATTAAATCACTTTTTGTGAAAAGTTTAGGGTCTGCTCATCAACCATCGTTCCTGGGGGCTGTTGCAGCAAAAACCCCTATGAAACACAGGACCCCGAACACCAGGAAGCATATCCTTGTGCTCTCTATGAGGAGGTCATAATTTGCAGGGGATATTGGAACCCTCCCTATCAGGAATGCAAAGATGAGTGTCACTATACCTATACTGAAGGCCTGGCCGATGAGGCGCATGGAGCTCACTGTGGCAGATGCAATACCATAGTCCCTCCTCTCAACGGAACCCATGATTGCATTGGTGTTGGGGGATGAGAAAAACCCGAACCCGAGGCCTAGGACAAGGAGAGATGTCACTATCATAAATAGGGGCGTGCCCCTATCAAGGATGCTTAGGCTGAGGAGCGCAGCCGCATTTACTGCCATCCCTATCCCTGCAAGTATCTGGGGGTTGAACCTGTCAGAGGCCCTCCCTGCCAGGGGAGCCACGAATGCCATGACAATGGGCTGTGTGACGAGTATGAGTCCGCTGGAGCCCGGGTCAAGTCCCTTGATGTACTGAAGGTGGTAGCTCAGAAGCAGGGAAACCGCAAAGGTTGCACTGTAGTTTATGAGGGCTGCGAGACTTGAGAAACTGAATCTGAGATTTTTGAAGAGCCTCACATTGAAGACAGGGCTCTCTGATGATAGTTCAATTTTAAGGAATATCGCAAATGCCAGAATACTCAGAACTATCATGAGCCCCCCCACAGCCTCAGGAAGGGCGGAGAATCCATACATTAAAAGAAACAGAAATATACAGTAGGATATTGAACCTGGAACATCGAAACTTTCCCCTGAGGCATCCGCCCATTCACCCTCAACCTTAAGGAGGCACACCGCGAGAACAATGAGTGTTACCGGGACAGTGACAAGGAATATGCTCTGCCACCCCAGGAAATGCGTGAGAAAACCCCCGAGAACCGGGCCCATTGAAAGTCCAATGTACACTGCTGCAGTGTTTATACCTATGGCCTTACCCCTCTCCATTGGCGGAAATACACGGGTGAGCATTGCAAGGCCAGTGACGAATATCATCGCCGATCCCACACCCTGAATGGCCCTGAATACTATGAGGGCAAGGGCAGATGGTGAGAATGCTGATAGGACCGATGAAACAGTGAATATCAGGTTTCCATAGATGAAAATCCTCTTCATACCGTATATCTCAGATATCCTCCCAAATGGTACTGCAAAGATCGCCGCTGCAAGGAGAAATGCCGTTGGAATCCATGTCTGCAGTATTGCATCTATCCCGAACTGAAGCGCTATCACAGGTAGTGCAACGTTGATGGATGACCCCATGAAGGGCGTTAAAAAGGATGATAGTGTTGCAGCTATTAGAACATAGACCCTGAGTGACCTGTTGGTGTACTCATTCAAGTTATTCCCTCCAGAAAAAACCTGTTATTACTCTATGGGGTGCAATGTTTAAATAGGTTTCATAAAAGAAAAAATGGAAAAATTTAAAAAAATAAAGATCAGGGAAGTTAAATGCTCTGGTGGCTAAAACCGGGCCGGTGCCTCCATTCCAGCCATCTTAACCCCTGTGAGTGCAGAGGCCTCCACGGTGAGAGCCCGGAGGTCATCCTTCTCAAGTTTGCTCACGTCAGTGTTACCCGCCTGCTGCGTGAGCATGCACACCTCCTCTGTCATGGCCTCTATGTACCTTGCAACGTTTTTACCTGCCTCAACATAGTCCAGGCGCTTCCTGAGCCGTGGATCCTGGGTTGCAATACCCTTCCTGCAGGTACCAGTGTAGCACATCTGGCAGACGCGGCAGCCAATTGAGACAAGCGCCGCTGTACCGATGTAGACGGCATCCGCACCAAGTGCGATGGCCTTTGCAACGTCGGCCCCGCTCCTTATACCGCCTGCTGCAACGAGGCTCACCTCATCACGGAGGTTGACCTCCTTGAGGGCCTCATCGGCCTCCACTATGGCAGCTATTGTGGGTATGCCCGAGTGCTCGGTTACAACGTCGGGCCCAGCCCCTGTACCCCCCTGCATACCATCAACCACGACTATATCTGCCCCCGCCTTTGCAGCTATCTTCACATCATCGGCAACACGGCCAGATGTGAACTTGACCATTATCGGGACCTTCCAGTCGGTTATCTCACGGAGCTGGGATATCTTCATGCTGAGGTCCTCGGGTCCAACGATGTCCATGTGCCTTGCCGGGCTCAGTGCATCGGTACCCTCGGGTATCATCCTTATCCTTGAGACCTCCGCCGTTACCTTCTCTGCAAGCAGATGTCCACCCATACCTGACTTGGCACCCTGACCTATCTTTATCTCAATGGCCTCTGAATTGTTGAGGTACTCTGCAGAGACACCGAAGCGTCCTGATGCATACTGTGCAATGAGTTTTGAGGCGTATTTACGCTCCTCAGGGAGCATTCCCCCCTCACCTGTGTTTGTGGCTGTGCCTGCGAGGGTTGCCCCCATTGCAAGGGCTATCTTTGCCTCCTTACTGAGGGCTCCGAAGGACATGGCGGCTATCATGATGGGTGTGTCAAGTTCCAGAGGGTTCTCTGCGAACCTGTCACCCAGCACCACCCTGGTATTGCAGGGCTCCCTGTACTTGTCTATGGGTGGCCTTGAGACCTGGGCAGGTATGATCACAAGGTCGTCAAATGTGGGTATCCTCCTCACTGCACCGCAGCCCCTCACCTTGTAGGAACCCTCCCTGGATTTCCTCTGTATCTCAATAAGGTCAGTGAATGACCATACATTCCTCCGGTCCTCGGGTACGGCGTTAACCTCTATTGCATTGTTGGGGCACATCTCCTCACAGATACGGCACCCCACACAGTTTTCATGCCTTAATGGTACCGGTTCCCCGTTTATTATCTCGTAAACATCATGTGGACAGTTGTTGTAGCATGAGAAGCAGTTTGCGCAGAGTGACTCGTCCCGGTTATCACACATGTACCAGCAGCAACCGGGACGGTCAAAGTTCCTCTTACATACGTCTTCCTTTCTTTCAACCTTAAAAGGCATCTTTAACCCCTCTTATTCCTTTAATACCTTCAATATAGGACATGCAGAGTACTTGGTACCTGCAGCCCTCACAACATCCTCTGGATCCTCTGCCAGAACAGGTACGGGTTTCCATGGCATTGCAGGGTCCCTGTCAACCACCAGTGCCCCGTCCACAATTCCCTCCCTGAGGGCGTAGGTCAGGAGTGCGGTCACAACCCCACCATCCTGGCCCCTGAACATTGGGGCCCTTGCAGATAGTATCTCAGTGTACTCCCCCAGGGGTTCGGCCGCGGACTCATGGCTTATTATACTGTCGGGTACGTAGGTCCTTGGACATGCCACATAGCATGCGTTGCAGCCCTCGGGACATGCACCTTTAACCTCGGGTTTTCTGTCTTCTATCCTCACAATACCCTCTGGACATGACGCCTCGCAGGCCCCGCAGAGCACGCATGCACCAACATCGATGACGTCAGACTTAAGGTCATCGAACTGGTAGTCCTTAATTTCCTCAAGGTAGAGGTCCACGGGCATCACCCTCCAGTAGAGGACTGGCCTTGCAACTGATTCCCTTCTCTGTATCTCCCCAAGGTTTTCCTCCTTTTTACCTGATGCAAGTTTTTCAAGAAGTTTGAGTCCCTTCCCGGTTATGGGTGCTGCTTCAATGTATCCTGCCTTTCTGGCTCCCTCAACCAGCTCCTTACCTCTTTCTGTCCTTATTATGAGTGTTGACCATCCCTCAGGTGAGCCCACAGATCCCACTGAAACGTCTGACTGTTCTGATGTGAAGTCCATGCACACAGAGCAGTTCTTTCTCATTGCAGACCTGGCCCTTTCAAGTGGGATGGATACTGTGCTTCCATCGTTGAGGTGGAACCAGAGCCTGCCCTTCTCTATCCTGCACTCTGAAACATCTCTGAGATCAACACCCTCCTCCTCTGCAAGTTCCTTCAGGTAGGTGTAGGAGAAGTTCTCCATGCAGAAGAGCCCAATTCTGAGTTCAACAGGGAATTCCCCGTTATATTCTTTCATCAGTGTGGCTGCTGTTATCTGGCAGGGTGTTCCGACCATTGCATATCTGCTCATTATCCTTCCTCCGATTCTTCGCCATAGAATGGCCTTTTGCTTCTTGGGACAATCTTTCTGAAGGAACGGTATCCATCATCTTCAAGTTCAAATCCGTATTCTGATAGGACATCTCTGAGTTCCTCTTCCTCCTCAGGGGTTATGTCCTCAACCTTTGCGTTCTTTCCAAGGCTTTTTATTTCTCCACCTACGTATATCGTTCCCCTTATGATGGACTCCCCTGCATCCTCTGCAAGGTCCCCCAGGATTATTATGCGACCGCCCATCATGAAGAGACCCGTCATGAAACCTGAGTTCCCACCTATTATGATGGTCCCGTTCTTCATTATCTCTCCTGTTCTTGATCCTGCGTCCTTCCTTACAACGACTGTTCCGCCGTAGATTCCCTGTCCGACTCCGTCTCCAGCGGATCCCTCTATTATAACCTCACCTTCTGTCATGTTGTCTGCAGGGAACCATCCCGCGTTACCATTTATCTTAACCCTTGGGCCGTGTATCATTGTCGCGGCGAAGTATCCGGCTGAACCATCTATTATGAGCTCCACATCCTCTGTGAGGCCCGCGCCGATGTAGTGCATGGCGTTGGGGTTTTTAACCACTATCCTGTCATGGTCCTTTGCCAGACCCTTTATGGCCCTGTTAACCTCCCTGGGGGTTTTTGATTCTGCATCAACTACAGCTTCCCTCATCATATCACCCTATATCTCGTATACCCTGACCTCACCGGGGGATATCTGTTCAACCTCTGTTGTATCCATGACCTCCCTCAGGGAGACCTCCTCTGATGCAACAGCGAATACCTCATCGTTCTCTGCCATCACCCCGGGCCTGAGGCCGAGCTGGTCCTTTGCTATCCCCACGCCGGTGGGTGTTCCGACTATGTATGAGAAGGGTCCGTCCATGTCCTTCACTGACTGTTCAAGTGCCTCCTCAAGGCTGTAGCCTGATGCCAGTTTATCTGCAACGTAGTGGACTATGCATTCTGTGTCATTGTTTGTCTCGAATATGTGTCCCTTCCTCTCAAGGGGTTCCCTTATCTTCCAGTAGTTGGTTATCTGGCCGTTGTGTACGACGGTTATGTCGGGGATGATGTAGCTCTGGAATGGGTGTGCATGGTACCTGTCAACTATGCTCTCTGTTGAGAACCTTGTGTGACCTATGGCATGTGTGCCCTTCTTTGACCAGGTGTCGTAGCGGTCTGCTATTTCAAGTACAGACCCAACATCCTTTATCATTTCAAAGGAGTGGCTTCCATTGAGTACTATGACATCCTCTATCCTGTCTATCTCCATTATGAGTGGTTTGAGCTGTGAGAATGATTCAAGGGTGATCCTGCAGCGGTATATTATGTAGTCCTCCACTGATGGTATGACCTCATCCTTCCTTATGGGGCTTACTGTTTCAACCGTTTCCTTGACCCTCTCAAGAAGTCCCTTCTTTTCTTTAACCTCAATGTTAAGGAGGTACTCGTTCTCCTCAAGACCAAGACCTCCGTAGATTGAGAATCCCGCTGAGTCGGGGCCCCTGTGCTGAAGTGCATGGAGCATCCTCGTCATGTCTGCCCCGACGTTGTGAAGTTTACCGTCCTTGTAGACCACTCCTGCTATTCCACACAATTCAATACCTCCTTTATAAAGTATTCGTGAAGTTCCGTGTCCTCTCCCAGTTCAGGGTGGAAGGCAACTGCAAGGTTGCAGCCCTCCTTCACTGCGATGATCCATTCACCGATTCTGGATAATACCTCAGCCCCCTCACCCACCTCAATGGCGGCAGGTGCCCTTATGAATATTCCGTGGAATTTTCTTCCGAGAATCTCTATGTCCTCCTCAAAGGAATCCTTCTGCCTTCCAAAGGCGTTTCTCTTAACCTTCATGTCTATGAGTCCCAGGAGGGGCTGTTCATAGTCTGTTTCACTTGCAAGAAGAACCATCCCGGCACAGGTCCCCATCACTGCTTTGTTCTCCTGGAGTATAACATCCTTTATCCCTGTCTCCTCCATGAGTTTACCGATGACGGTGCTCTCACCGCCGGAGATTATTATTGCATCTACAGCTGATGCGTCCTCCGCTGTTCTCACCTTCACTACCTCTGCATCCAGATCCATCCTCTCAACTGCCCTCCGGGTCATCTCGAGGTGCTCGGAAACATCGCCCTGAAGATCGAGAATGCCTATCCTTATCATGGTGTCTCCTTTCAGTTTTTTGATTAGGTTTTTGGCACATGACCATATAAATATACCGGAAAAGTGTTGCCGGTTATCTCTGAGGCCCGACCCGCAGAATCTCAGTGTACAATGTTCAGAAACCGGGTCTTGAATTAAGTTATAATTGAACAGCTATATAAATATTTCCATAGTACCTCTAAAAGGGTTCCATAAAATCAGGGGCTCCTGACCTGAAAGATAACCAGCGCCATTGGGCCCTGCTGCCAGTTAAGGTCCAACCTTATGGGTCCTGACCTGAAAGATAACCAGCACACAATGGGACCCCCTGAAATGAAAATGGGTGGATGGAAGCCCGTTATCAGGCGAAAAGACCATCAAGACTAAAGTGGAAATTCCTCATCCAGAAACTCCATAACCTTCATTGTGGAGTTTCTGACATGGCTTGCAGCCTCCCTGAAGGCTTCCCTCTCATCCCTGTCCATCAGGACTGGCACAACACCCTCTATACCATTCTTACCGAGCTTCACCGGTACACCCAGGCAGACGTCTCTGATACCATCAATCTCGCCCTCCATGAGGGTCGAAACCGTGAGTATCCTTCGCTCATCATTCAGTATCGTTGTCACTATGTTGGAGATGGCAAAGGCCGGACCATACTCGGTGGCCCCCTTCCTGCTTATGATGTTGCTACCTGCATTGATAACCTTCTCTATGGTCTCCTTGAGGTCGAACCTCCTGTAACCAGAGAAGTAGTCCCTCCTTGCATAGTGCTCAATCGGTATACCCCCTATGGATGTGGAGCTGATAAGGGGGACCATGTAGGGGCCGTGCTGCCCGATAACCCGGGTGTGAACCTCACTAACATGGACATTGAAATGCCTTGCCATGTAATTCTTGAGCCTGAGGGAGTCAAGGTGGTTTCCAAGGCCAAATACCCTGCTGGGATGAAAACCCGAATACTTGAGTGCAACGTAGGTCATCACATCAACAGGATTTGTCACGACAAGTATAATTGAATCCGGGGCGAACCGGGCAATCTGTCTTGCATACTCGGCAACTATCTTTCCGTTCTGCAGTGCAAGGTCATCCCTGTCCATATCAGCGGTTCTGGGAACACCAGCAGTTATAACAACTATCCTTGAGCCGTGGACATTTTCTATGTCAGCAGAGTTCTCCAGTTTAACTGAAACCCCCTTGGCTGCAAGGGCGTCGCTCATATCAAGGACCTCTCCAATGTTCTGCTCAAGGCTCTCCCTCCTTGATATGAGGTGCAGTGTCTTCACAGCCTCCTCCTCTGCAAGGCACAGTGCCGTTGCCCTTCCAACACGCCCTGTTGATCCAATTATACTTACCTTCAAAAATCACTCCTCCTGGTGCGTTTCAAGGTAACTGATGGCAACCTTTCTTGCAAATCCCGTGCCGGTCTCTGCCAGTTTCTCCATCGCTTCTCTCACCCGTTCCCCGCCTATCTGCTCAAGTGACCTTGCAGCACCACTTCTCACAAAGCCACTGTCATCCTCCAGGAGTTCAATGAGTGGTTCAACAGCCCTCTCATCCCGGAAGTTCCCTATGACCCATGCGGCAGCACCCCTTATCTTCCAGTCGTCACTTGAGAGGCTCTCAAGGAGGGGTTCCACTGCCTCGTCACCCATCTTTGCAAGGGCAGTTGATGCGTCCCTTCGAACCCATTTATTCTCATCGGCCAGGGCCTCTATGAGGGGCCCTATGGCCCTGGGATCCCCAATCTTACCAAGTGCCGCTGCGGCCCCCCTCCTCACAAACTTGTTATCATCGTCGAGGGCCTCAATGAGCTGTTCAACCGCTGGTTCACCTATCTCACAAAGGAGTTCAATAACCTGAACCCTCATGAGTTCATCGTCTTCCCTTAACTGCTCAATGAGCCTAGCAACGTTTTCTCTCCTCTGCATGTTATCACCCGTTATATTCGTTATGTTCGCATGGATACATAATACTTATCCTGGAACTGGCGGGACTGGCACCCGCGGATTTTCATTAACTGAACAATCAAAAATTAGGCTAATTATTGAATTGCATTGTGAAAGTAAGGAAGAAATGAGGTTCAGGTCCTGGTGAGGGTATTTATGATATTCATTGTAACCCTCTCAGCATCTTCAAGTCCAAGTGCCCTGAACATCTCAAGGGCCTCCTTAAATACATTGTAGAGATTTTCACGCTCATCAATAAGGAATAAGAGAACCCCCAGGATCACAAGGGACACCGCAACCCCTGCAGAATCTCCACTCTCCCTGAATATCCTGTTGGACCTTTTTATGAACTTCAGGGCATCATAAAGATCACCCTCCTCCATCCTGTAGCGCCCTATCAGGAGATTGAGAAGGGCCTCCGTTGGGCGGTCACGTATAACTGTGGCAGACTCCAGATTGGAATTGAGGGTGTCTATGTCGCGGTCCTCCCAGCACTTCCCGTATGATTCAAAGGAGTCAATGATACCCATGAGGTCATCTGCAAGTCTGAAGATTTTCTGGGTCTCAGATTGAATGTCTGTGGACTTTGAATCCTGCTGGACGGGTTCAGGTTCAGTATCATCTGAACTCAGTGCCTCCCTTATCTTACCCGCCTCATATATCTTATCCCTCAGTTCATCTGCGACCTTGCCGTTGATCTCCGAGTATATAGAGAGGGCCTCCGAGTAGCATTTCATCGCCCTGTCAAATTCCCGCTTAGCCATCAGGGAGTCCCCCAGGAGTTCAGAGGCATATGCGACGCCCTCAGGGAATTTGAGTTTCCTGTAGGTTTCAAGGGCCTCATCAAAACTTCCCACTGCCCTCTCTGTTTCACCCCTGTCAAGGTAGATGACCCCTATATCTATGAGAACCTCTGCTTCATGTTCCTGATACTCGTGAAGCTTCTTCTCGTAGTGTCTGAGTGCACTTCTATCATCCCTCAGGGAATCAAAGATACTGAGAACGGTAAGGTAAAACACAAAAATTCCCCCCAATTAAATATACTTTTATCATAGGATCCTTAAATATTATACCATTTCACATGGAATCTGCATTCATGGAATTAAACTTAAGGTGTTCAGATGTACAGGATAACAGTTATACCCGGTGATGGTATCGGCAAGGAGGTTATGGAGGCCGCCATCCACGTTCTTGGGGGACTGGACCTTGAACTGGAATTTGTGTATGCAGAGGCAGGTAATGAGTGCTTCATGAGGTGCGGTGAAACCATACCCGAGGAAACAGTGAAACTCGTCAGAAGGTCTGATGCAACACTCTTTGGTGCAGTTACAACCGTGCCCGGTCAGAAGAGTGCCATAATTACATTGAGACGTGAGCTTGATCTTTTTGCGAATTTGAGGCCTGTTAAGTCCCTTCCGGGTGTTCCGTGCCTTTACCCTGACCTTGACTTTGTCATAGTGAGGGAGAACACTGAGGACCTCTATGTGGGTGATGAGGAGTTCAC
>NZ_JASFYE010000010.1 GCF_030055425.1 Methanothermobacter sp. | reverse complement strand
TGCCGGCGTACTGCGTCGGTGACATATCACACCACATAGCCCAGTCCACCTACAACATGTGCAAGGATGATGTGGTGATGGCCATAATCGAGGCAACAACAGGGGTTATGGAAAGCACACTTAACAGTGCGGTCAGCTCCTTTAAGAGCGAATATGATGTGCTGAGCCTTGCAACAGGTTCATCTGCATGTGCAGTTGAATACATACTTGAACTCGACGGATTCAATGCAATCGGTGTTGTTGACCTCCTCACCAAGAGGTTCCACAACTATGTTCAGTTATACCCCACAAGGGGGGCTGCAGCAGAGCTCCACAACAGTGACTTCATGGACATGATATACCGTGGATGGACCCACCTGGATGAGGCAAGGAGGATGCTCAACGGAGCAGAGGGTCCCCTTGAGCCAATGGTCGCTGGACATAAGGTTGACCTCTCACCGATACATGAAAACGAGGTTATAATGAACCCGCAGCGCTACACATACCCTGCCTGCGCAATAACCGTGAGGTTCTCAGCCCTCATGAGACTCGCAGATTACCCATGCCTCCTCACAAGCGAACCTGTAACAGCAACCCTCATGACCAACATAATCGCACTCCATAAGGAGAGCGCAGCATCACCTGCAAGGACCTGTAAGAACTGTGCAGCGGCAGCACTTGTGGACTTCAGGCACAACCACTGCCAGTGGAGAGAGGCTGTATAAGCCTCAAAGTACTTCTTTTTCAGGTGATGATATGAAATGCTATGTATGTGCAGAGCAGGGAAAGGACACCGATGCTGTGGCCATATGCATTGTCTGCGGCATGGGCCTCTGCACAGAACACGCAATACGAGAGGAAACAGAGGTATGGAGTGGTGGCTACCCCTTCCCGGCAGAGAAGGTTGGGGGCACTCTGCCCAGGATACTCTGCCCCTACTGCTACAACGTTATGAAGGAGGACTAGCATGGTATCCCTTACAAAAAGGTGCATCGCCGAGTTTATAGGAACATTTTTCCTGGTGTTCTTTGGTGCAGGGTCAGCCGCGGTGACACTCATGATAGCATCGGGCGGCACATCCCCCAACCCCTTCAATATTGGAATAGGTCTCCTTGGGGGCCTCGGGGACTGGGTTGCAATAGGCCTTGCCTTTGGTTTTGCAATAGCCGCCAGCATATATGCCCTGGGAAACATCTCGGGCTGCCACATAAACCCTGCAGTTACCATAGGGCTCTGGTCTGTTAAGAAGTTCCCTGGCCGTGAAGTCGTACCCTACATCATGGCACAGCTCCTTGGAGCCGCATTTGGGAGCTTCATATTCCTCCAGTGCGCCGGTATAGGAGCGGCCACCGTTGGCGGGCTGGGGGCAACAGCGCCATTCCCGGGGATCAGCTACTGGCAGGCAATGCTTGCAGAGGTGGTTGGTACATTCCTGCTTATGATCACAATCATGGGTATTGCCGTTGATGAGAGGGCCCCAAAGGGATTCGCAGGGATTATAATTGGTCTCACGGTTGCAGGTATAATCACAACAATAGGTAACATAAGTGGAAGCTCACTGAACCCGGCACGTACCTTCGGCCCCTACCTCAATGACATGATCTTCGCAGGCACTAACCTCTGGAACTACTACCCCATCTACGTCATAGGCCCCATAGTGGGGGCGGTTCTTGCAGCACTCACCTACCAGTATCTCACATCGGAATAACTAAACTTTTAATTCTTTTAGTAGAACTAATCACGTGTATATGGTTTTAAAAAAACTAAAGGTTCCTTTTCATGGTAGCAATCTGTTCTTCCCTTCTCTTGAGGCGTGTTGAGAGGAGGAAGATCGTTATGGCGACAAACACAAGGAGGAGGAATGAGTACCTGTAACCACCGGTTCCTCCAATGGATGCCACAACACCCCCGATCATGGCACCCCCCACCAGCTGGCCGGCACTTGAAAGTATATTCAGGAGGGCCTGCCCTGAGGCCCTGTGTTCAGGGGGAGCCTCAGAAAGCATTATGTACCTCAATGGGGCCCCTATAACTGTTATGAGGCCAAGGGCCATGAGAACCTCGGCCAGTATGAAGAGTCCCAGGGTGGATGATAGAAGGGCCATCATCAGGCACCCTGTTATAAGTATGAGGCTACCTGAGACCATCACGGTCCTTGACCCAACCCTGTCAAGCAGGAAACCAATAACAGGTGCCCCAAGGGCCATTGTCATCACAAATGGAAGTAAACTGAAACTGGCCATTGATTCTGATAGTGAAAGGGCAAGGAGGGCATAACTTGGTATGAAGACTATGGCCGACTGTGACAGGCCATTACCTGCGGATATTGCAGTTGCAATCCTGACCTCCCTTTCCCTCAGTAGGTCCACCTGTATTATGGGGTCCCGGGCACTGTTCTCAACGCGCCAGAGGAGGGGTAGAAGTGCTATGGCGATTAGAAGGGGAAGTGAAACGATTGGTCTTGTGATGCTCCCGGGGATATCTGCTGTATCAAGCTGGTTTATGCCAATGGCCAGTGATGTGACAAGGACGGCAAGTATGATGGTCCCCAGGACATCAAAACCACCCTCATCATCTTTAACCGTGACGGGGAGTATGAAGAACCCTGCTATAACAATGATGGCTGCTATTGGGATGTTGATGAGGAAAAGCCACTCCCACCCGTAGGGGAGTATGAAACCTGCAAGCACGGGACCTGCTATTGATGAGAAACCGAATACCGATCCAATGATACCCAGCGCCCTGCCGCGGCTTTCAGGGGGGAACGTGTCCCCTATGAATGCACTTGCAACGGGGAAGATGCCCCCGGCACCGAATCCCTGAAGGGATCTTCCGAGGATGAGAAGGGGATATGATGGTGATAGTGCTGTTATGGCGGATCCCGCAGCAAAGAGGGTTATGTCAAGGATGTAAATGTTTCTCCGACCGTACCTGTCTGAGAGCTTTGCCATGACAGGTGTTCCCACCATGAAGAAGAGTATGTATGATGCAAACATCCATGATGCAAGGCGGGGGTCCACATGGAATGACTTCTCGATTGCAGGAAGCGCCGGACCGATTATTCCTATATCCAGCGCCCCCATGAATACTCCGGCAAAGAGCAGTACCAGTATTATGTTTCTGCTTTTTTTGTCCATGTGAAATATTCAGTGTTCAACCGATAAATCCTTTATCAATTTCACGGAAAGAAAGTTTCCTGGAATTTTGTGGTTGGGATTGTGAAAAAATAATCAAGGGAAAAGAGGGGGTCCTTGAATTTTGTGGTTTAGGGATTGTGAAAAAGATGGGGATTTTGAAAAGGAGAAAGGTTTCAGCGAATCTCACTGGTTTATGAGTTTAAGTCCAGTGATCTCCGCTGTATTGGTGTCCAGTGCACGCAGGTCATCAGGGCTGAATTTCCTTATGTCGTCGTGGCCTGCAAGCTGTGCCAGCATCTTGGCCTCCTCGGTCATGGACTTTATGTAATTGGCAACCCTTCTGGCTGCAAGGTCCACGTCCATCCTTTCCCTGAGGACAGGGTCCTGTGTTGCCACACCAACAGGGCACTTACCGGTGTAGCACATGCGGCAGGCACGGCATCCCATGGCGATCATTGCACCTGTACCGATGTAGACAGCATCTGCACCCATTGCCATGGCCTTGGCAACGTCGGCCCCGCTCCTGATACCACCGGTTATGATGAGGTCAACCTCATCCTTGAGTCCGATGTCATTGAGGCCGTTAACTGCCTGCACAAGGGCTGCAAGGGTTGGAACACCGGTATGCTCTATAACAACCTCAGGTGCAGCACCGGTTCCCCCCTCCATTCCATCAACTGATATCACATCTGCACCGGCCTCGGCGGCGATCTGGACGTCCTCGTAGACCCTTCCAGGTCCAAGTTTGACAACGATCGGCACCCTCCAGTCGGTGACCTCCCTGAGGAGTTCTATGTGCTTTGCAAGGTCACCCTCCCTTGTGGCGTCAAGGAAACGGGCAGGGCTGAGGGCGTCTGTTCCTTCGGGTATTCCACGGATCTTTGCAACCTCAGGGCTCACCTTCTCTGCCAGGAGGTGCCCACCCATTCCAGGCTTTGCGCCCTGACCTATCTTGACCTCTATTGCATCTGCCACGTTGAGGTAATCTGAGGATACACCGAAGCGGCCGCTGGAGTACTGGACCATGAGGTTATCTGCAAGTTCCCTTTCCTCGGGTAGCATTCCTCCTTCACCTGTGTTGGCGCAGGATCCCACGAGGGATGTGCCCTTGGCCATGGCCAGTTTGCTCTCCTTGCTGAGGGCACCGAAGGACATACCCGCGATGAGTACAGGTGTCTGGAGGACCAGTGGCTCCTCTGCGAACCTGTCACCCAGCACCACGCTGGTGTTGCAGGGCTCCCTGTACTTGTCAACCGGGGGAATTGATGCCTGGGCAGGGAGTATTATTATATCATCAAAGTTTGGCAGCCTCCTCTCTGTACCGAATCCCCTGAGGACATATTTACCTGCCTTGGATGTGTACCTGATATCTGCGATTGTCCTGGGGTCCCATATGCTTCCTGCACCGGTTGGCAGGAGAACAGGACATGCTGCAAGACATGACCCACACATGATACACTTGGTCTTATCTATCTCGGCATGGTCCTCAACAATCTCTATGGCGTCTGTGGGACAGACGATTTCGCAGGTACCGCAGAATACACAGAGCCCCTGTGTTGCTGCTGCAAGGTCTGATGATGGTGAGGAGGGTGTTATTGAGCTTGCACTTGGTTTTTTGATTTCAAAGCCCCTCTGAATGTCGTTCACATACTCCATAACGTCAAGTGCCTCCAGGCACCCCTGTTCACAGGCAGCCACACATGCAGGTGTATCCCCGGGGTTTTCCATACACTGCTGGTCACACTTAACCATCCCGTCCTCTGTGTAGGTTATGGCACCTATTGGGCACATGAGCATGCAGAGCTTGCAGCCCACACATGACTCCTGTTCGATCTTCACTGCACCATTTTCCCTCTGGATGGCGTCCCTGAAGCAGCCCCTTGCACATGAAGGATCAACACACTGCTGGCATACGATTGCATGGTATCCTGTGTCCATCTTGTTGAGGAATATGGCACTTTTTCCGAGGACCTCCTCACAGGCCTCCATACACTTGTTACACCCATCACATTTTTCAGGTTCTGTTAAGAGTATCTGCACCATTTAAACCACCTAACCGTAGAATGGACGTATCTCCTTGCGCTGTATTTTTTTGAATTCCTCTGGAGAGGCTTCTATTGAGTATCTGCTGAAGAGTGATGATAGCTTGTCCAGGTCGTCCCTTTCAGGTTCCAGGACCTTTGCATTGGTCCCGGTTTCAAAGTCTCCACCAACGTATATGTTGCCGCCGATTATCCAGTCACCTATGTCCCTACCGCTGTCACCGGTTATTATGAGGTCTCCGCTAAGCATGTAGAGCCCTGCAAGGTCACCTATGTCTCCATCGATTATGATTACACCACCCTTGTTGAGCTGACCGATTCCGTCACCTGCGTCTCCATGGACGACTATTGTTCCGTTGTAGGTTCCAAAACCCACACCATCGTCTGCATCTCCGTATACGATTATTTCCCCCGCGGTCATGTTGTTGCCAACGTATCTCCCGGTTTTTCCATGAATCTCTATCCTGGGTCCGTGGTTGAGGGCCCCAACGAAGTCACCGAACCTTCCATTGAGGATGAATTCTGCCTCCTCCCTTATCCCCACAACAATGGAGTCAAGTTCAGCGTTGCTCTCTATGCTGAATTTTCTTATGTTATCCTTCAGCCCTTCCTTTATCTTCCTGTTGATGTCCCTTGTTGAGAGATCATCACCTGCGATTTTCATCTCCTGAACAGTCATCTAACATCCCCTGTTGTTTAATATGCTTTTATGAACATTTTCCACAGTGCATAATTTAAGGATTCCCATTTCTGGAAATCAGGAATATACAATTATATATTATAATGAGATTATTATCTACTATACTGAGATCTGTAAATGGTGATGGTATGAGGACACTTGTGAGTAACCTGCGGGGAAGGTGCCTCTTTGATGTGGCTGTGAAGGCCCAGATAGATGGGCTCATATCGGTACAGACAGAGGACTTCAATGACACATGTCTCGAGAAATTCATAAAGGGAGGCATTATTCGGGTTGAGGGGAGAAACCCCATTGAGGCCGCCAGAAAGATAGCAGAGGTCATAAGGGGTGCTAAAAAGCATGGGGAGGTCTATGTTGCCTTTGATGGAAGTGAACTTGGAGGTTTACTCTCATTTCTGGCCCACCGTGAGGGGGTGGCTGGTATCTACACGTGTTTTGGGGATTCTGCTGTGCGTCTTCCCCCACTGAAACTTGATATATCTGATACCAGGCTCAGGATACTGGAGGCCCTTGAGGAGGAAAGCCTCAACGCGGTTTTAATTGCAAGGAAGGTCGGCATTTCAAGGGCTATGGTCTACAAGCACCTATCAGGTCTGATGGAGATGGGACTTGTGGAGCAGTCCCAGATGTTTGATAGATACTCCATTACAGATGCAGGTAAACTTGTTATAATCTAATGGAGGTTAAAGGTTTACAAAAAAGGAGTTGGTTTAGGTTTTGGTATCAACCGGCGCAGTTTTACAAAAAAGGAGGTTTTTGAAGTGGTTATCAATACAGTGGAAATGTCTATTCCATGGGGTATCCAACCCTGAGCCTGTAGGATGCCCTCTCACTTATAAGTACAGTACCCGGCACAAAGAAATCATCGAATTCCGCAACCTTCTGCTTCATACAGGGCTTCAACTCATCCTTACTGGCATATGAAGCACATTCATCACTCTCCAGTATACCCTTCCTGACAAGTTCAATGTACCTCATCTTCAGAGTTTCATCATCAAGAACGCTCATCATAATCACCAATATCTACTATATTCCAGCAATATATATATTTTTTGCAGTGCAATCTCCATGAGGTATAAGTATTTATACTATATTGGACAATATCATATACAATGTTCAGAAAAATAAATTTCTGGAATCATAATAAAAAAAGAGTTAAGGGGCCTGAAATGATTAAAAGACCTTTAAATTACAGTAAAAATGATGAGAAATATTTCATAACGTTAAAAACCGTTGTTGAACACCTCAGAGATCATGGATACGATTTAAAGGTGAATAACGGTAAAAAGAAACTCAGACCACGTATGCTGAAGGGGTTCCTGCCTGATGTCCATGCCCTTAATGGCTCCGATGAAATTGTTGTTGAGATAAGCACCGATAATAGTGATATAAGGAAATGGAGAAGATTTGCATACACCGATGGCATCAGGTTCTGGATAGTTGCACCCTACCCAATCGCAGATTCTGTGAAAACCTGTGTTGAGACATTTTCAATACCCGCAGAGGTTTACGCCTGCAACGGTACCATGAAACTCAAGAGGGTACTGTAAATTTTTTATTAACAGGGGTGTTCATCATAAAAAGTTAACCTTCATCATAAATTTTTTTATTAATTCACACGCTATCTCACAAAAGGTTTATATGGGGAGAACCTAATTATTTCTATAAAAATTCTCTGATCACTGTGAGGTTAAGATGAGGTCTATTTTTATAGCTGCGGTCCTGATTCTTGTGGCATCACAGATTCAGGGGACATCGGCCTGGTCTGTAAAGAATCACCATGATATTGCAGAGGGGGTCTACCATGCAATGCCCTCTGATGTTCAAAACCGTCTGAGTCTTGATGAGATGAAGAATGGTGCAGACGACCCTGACACGGTTTTCTTTGATTTTGAATATCATGTATACCCATATAACCTTGAAAAGGCCAGGTTCTGGCTAAATCAGGGTAAGATCAGCTATGATTCAGGTAACTACAGTTATGCCAGCTACTGCTATGGTGTTGCAAGCCACTATATCTCTGATGGCATCTGCGGTCCACACACATCCCCGGGATCCAGCAGGTACCTCCACACGGTCTATGAGATACGTGCAATGATGCTTGAACCTGTAATGGGTCCTGTCCCTGATGACCCTGAAATGGAGGCAATGAAACTCTGGAGTTCCTGGGTTTCCGAGGGTGATGACTCATGCATAGCAGGGGCACTTGACCTGGCATGCAGTGTATCCTGTAAGGAGATCATGAACTCAATAGGGTCCTGATACTCTTTTTTCCCAAATTTTGAGATTGTAGTGGTATATGGGTCTTTTTAAAGTGGGTTTAGCCAAATGTTGAGGCTATCCAGTCACCTGTGTAGTGTGTTATCACTATAATCAGGATTGCCACCATGAGATGCTCACCAAGAACCCTCCAGAGGGGAGCATTCTGTGACCCTGCAATATGTACACTAAGGATACCCAGAAGTAGAAGGCCCCAGATGACTGACACTGCAATTGCAACTGTCAGATCCAGCAAAAGAACAGGTAAGAGGAATGTGATGGCAAAGACGAATTTGCTCATGAAGGTTGCAATGGTGGACTCCCACACCTCAACTTCGCTGTGCCTGTTCTCGGACTCCTCGGCGATGTGTATACCCATGGCATCAGAAAAGGCGTCTGCTATTGCTATTGTGAGCACACCTCCAATAACCGCAAGCCTGGAATGGGTACCTGAATGGAGTCCCACCATAAGGCCAAGGGTGGTTATTATGGCCGATGTAAGACCAAAACTGAAACCTGTCTTTAGTGAATGTCTCATGGTTTTACAACTATTTCATCATTATATCCAGCACGCCTGGTTTTGATTCCTTCTTCTGCCCTCCGAGGATTCCAGATTCAAGAAACTCCCTGTTGGCCCTCCTGTTGATCTCAGTGAAGATCATCCTGTAGGCCTGGCACTGATGGTCCACACCATCTATCCTCCGCACTCCATTCTCCACTGTTATGGAATTGTATGGGCAGCCACCAAGGCAGTATCTGTAGAATTCACAGTCACCGCATTCATCATCAACCATTTTTCTCCACTCATAGAGGGACCTGAGGGCATCACTTTCATTGAGATCCTCCATGCTGGGCCTATCAGATACGTTACCCATTGTGTAATCCTTCATGCCCACGAAGCGATAACAGGGGTATATGTCCCCGTAGGGGTCAACTGCAAAGGTATTACCCACACAGTCCGCGTGTGTGCACACAACACCCCTCCGGAGGAACGCGCTCTTTGCAAAGTGGTCAATGTTCTGTATCTCGATTTCACCGAAGTGCTCAAGGTACCTCTCAAGGAGGTAGAGGAGGAGATCCCCGTACTCCTCTGCGGTTATGGCCCACTCCTCAGGGTCAGGGCTCTTGAGGGAGGGGAGGGCCGGGTGGAGCTTCATGTTCATCTTATTTTCAAGGAAGAACTCGAATATATCCTCCTTTCTCCTTATGGAGTAGGAGGTGAATGTGCTTATGAAGCTCACCTTCAGACCGTGCCTCCTGGCTATCTCATACCCCTTCATGGTTTTATCGAAGTAACCATCACCCCTCTGGTGATCATTTATCTCCCGCGGACCATCAAGGCTTGAGCCGATGGGTATGCTGTACTCTGCAAAGAGCTCCGCGAGTTCGTCGGTCATGAGCCACAGGTTTGTCTGGATGGCAAATGCGGGCTTTAGAAAATCGAGTTCAGTGGATATCAGCTGCAGGGTTTTCCTGTAAAATTCGTAGCCTGCAAGGAGAGGTTCTCCCCCATGGAAGGTGAAGGTGGCTGGTTCTCTTCTGAAATCCCTCAGCCACGAAACCATTTCCCTCACTGTTTCAGTGTCCATCACCTTGGAGTCCCGGTCAACGCCCCAGCAGTAGCTGCAGTCGGAGGGACAGTTCATTGAGGGGATGATCATAACATGGAATGCCATTCCATCACCTAATCAGCGGTTTCAAAGACATGGCCACACCTTTCACAGACGATTTCCTTCATGGACGTCCTTGACTTGTGCTCATCCATGAATCTTCTCTTAACAACCTTGTCCCTGCAGCCGCAGACAGGGCACTCCTTCAAAAACTCCTCCATCTTCATGGTCAGACCTCTATTATCTCTTCCACCACATATTTACCGCCACAGGGACACTCCTCTATTCGATCTCCAATGTGATAGGGTGGTGTTTTACCTTCAACCTCAAGGGTTCTCTTAGCCCTGCAGAGGTCACAGTAAGCTTCGACTATCCACATCATGTAACCTAGATATATATGGTCTGATATATAAGGTTGTAAGGGGGTTGTTTTTTTGACTGAGAGTCCAGACTATGAGGTTGAACTGGAGGACGGTGACTTTGAGATAAGGCGCTATCCAGGCTACATACTGGCGCAGGTGGATGTTGAGGGGAACTTCAGGGATGCGATGCTGAGGGGATTTTCCATCCTTGCAGACTACATATTCGGGAATAACAGGCGCAGGGAGGAGATTCCAATGACATCCCCAGTAACTGGAGTCAAACTGGGGGAGAAGATACCAATGGCAGCACCCGTGACAGAGGAGAAACTGGATGATGGGGGAGTCTACAGGATATCGTTTACTATGCCATCATCATACACACTTGAAACACTTCCAGAGCCCAGTGACAAACGTATAAGGTTCAGGGCTGAGAAGAATCAGAGGTTTGCGGCCTATAAATTTTCAGGAAGGGTAAATGAGAGAATGGTGGAGGAAAAAACCGGTGAATTCAGGGAATGGCTCAGAAAAAATTCCATAAAACCCAGATCAGGATTCATAGTTGCCCAGTACAACCATCCTGCAGTCCCTGGTTTCCTGCGGAGGAATGAGATCCTTGTGAAGATATGAATGGGGAGATTCTGATGAATGAGATTGAAAGAAACCGTTACTTCCTGAAGGACAGTGTAAGGAAGAGGATAGATTTTTCAAAAACACCCCAGAGCATGGGGGTGGCTGCACCACCATTTGAGAAGCCATGGCCAGAGGATGCTGAAATGATTGACCTCCCGGTACTTGACTGGGCCGAAATGGTGGATGTGAATATTGTGAGCTGCATAAGAAACCGTAAGAGCCGCAGGAGTTACACTGACAGGCCCCTGAAACTTGAGGAACTCTCTTTTCTTCTCTGGGCCACCCAGGGGATAAGGATGGTTGCAGGGCAGAGCGCCTTCCGCACAGTCCCCTCAGCCGGCTGCAGGCACACCTTTGAAACCTACCTTGCGGTTTTCAATGTGGAGGGCCTAGAGGTGGGCCTCTACAGGTATATACCATCGGTGCACCGGTTGCTGGTGGAGTACCTTGATGATAACCTCTCCCAGAGGGTAGTGGAGGCGTCCTTCAATCAGCGCTTCACCGGAGAATCCGCTGTGACATTCATCTGGACCACGGTACCATACAGGATGGAGTGGAGGTATGGTCTTGCAGCCCACAGGGTGATACTCATTGACGCAGGTCATGTCTGTCAGAACCTCTACCTTGCCTGTGAGGCTATAGGTGCCGGTACCTGTGCGGTTGCAGCCTATGACCAGGAGTACCTTGATGAGGTGCTGGGGGTTGATGGTGTGGATGAATTCGCCATTTACATGGCGCCGGTTGGAAAGGTTTAAGAAAAAATTGAGGTTTGGTGTTACCTTCACTAGGGAGCCACTCAAAAAATTAGATTTTCACGGATGATGGTAGCTGCATTTTTTCACTGGATGTATGGGTCCTTGTAATCCCTGAGTACATTCTGAGGAGGTCCCTGTAGCCTATTATCCCATTTTCAAATCGTATATAGTTTGGTGCCCTCAGGTACCTTCTCATGTATCTGTTGACATCGGCTGCAAGTTTCCGGTATTGGGTCCTTGAGAGGTAACCATGGAATGTGCTCTTAACACCGGGATTTGAGGGTCCCCTTACCTTCAGGTATCTTATGGGCCCGTTCATGTAGTCTGTTACCATGAGAAGGAATGTCTCTGGTCTGTAACCATTGTAGGTCCTTTTGAGTTTTCTGCCGTTTTTCAGGTCAGTGTGTATTCCATCAGCCACACGGGCCATCACTGCAGGGTCAATGCTGTGGTAGGCTATGAGTTTGCTGTTGTAGAATCTTCCATTCTTCTGAATCATCCCTGGGCTTTGATTCAGAATTCTCATGATCTCCGATGCTATGAACCGGCACTTCTCCTCCCAGGAGGCACCTGGACAGTCAATGTTTGGTTGTATGATCCTGACACCTGCGGAGGTGAGGAAACTGTAGGGATACCTTATACCTGCAAAGTACTTTGTGGAGAAGTTATCGTCCCATGCCCTCCTAAGCATGTAGGTATTTTTGAGGTTGAGTCTCCCGGTGTTTACAAATATAACACCCTTGGATGTGGTTGCTGCAAGTTTAGCGACTTCCCTCATTGCCCCCGGGCAGGAGGCTGCAAGGTAAACCGCTACTCCTCCCTGAGGAGTGCAGTTTATTGCACGGCAACCCTCACCAGGTTTCGGGGCTTTGGGGTCCACTGTAACATTGTGTTCGCTTTCGTTTTCAATGCAGCTCTTGATGAGGTTGAGGTTTTCAATGTCAGAGGAGCAGTTGCCTGTTATGCAGTCTGAGGTGAGGAATATATCAACTGCCGCAGCACCACTGATATTCACTGAAAAAAGGACAAGGGCTGTCATGAACAGTATAATTCCCTTTAATCGCAAACTATCACCTTTATAAACCTCTATTCGTGGCCCTTTAAGTAATTTTTCAGGAAGATTTATATAAGATGAGGTTCTACATATTAAGCCCCGAATCTTTTCCTATAATTCTTTAATGGTGATAATTTGGTTCCTGAGATAAAACAGAAGTGTTTGATCTGCGGTGAGCAGTGGATTGATGGAAAAGATACATGTCCATACTGCGGAGGCAAAAATAAGACTGCAAGTATAGATTCAAAGAATGATCTTGCTCTGCTTCGATCACTTAACAGCATCCTGAAAAAGGAGAAGGTTTCAGAGTAAACCTCTCAAACCTTTTTAATTTGTATATCTGAAAAAGAAAATCAGATAACCCATATCGTGTACTGTTTTATGTTTTCATGTACTATTCTGATGCTCTGAATCCTATCTTATATACTGTTTCACGTTTTCCCGTACTATTGCTGATGCTCCGAAGCCCTTTATCTCTTCAAGCATTTCAGGGAATCTCCTTTTATCTATGAGGACGTTGATCTGTGAAAATTCCCGGCCTGCAACAACGGTTGGCTCATCTGAGCAGTACTCCATCTTCATGAGGAACTCAACCACATCCTCTGCCCTGTGGTTTGCTATGTTGAACTTAACATCAAAGTAGTTCCTGGCCTTGGTGGCACCGTAGAGCTGTTTGAATATCATCTCAGCCTTTTCAAGTTTTTCACCGGTGCATGATGGTCCCGCATAGAGCCCTGCGCTTGATTCCATTATGGTGTCAATTATCTTGAGTCCAGCCTTTCTAAGACTGCTCCCTGTCTGGGTGTTGTCCACTATCAGGTCTGCACCCTTGGCGATGTAAACCTCGGTTGCGCCATCAGAGTTTATTATCTGGACCATCTCATTGTCGCCATCCCTGAGGCCCCTTATCTGCACCACGGGTCTTGAGTCACCGAAGAGTTTCCTGTAGCCGGGATTCTTCATGAAAAAGTCCCTTGTGAGGTTGGGATACTCTGTGAAACATAGTATGGGGGTTTTCCTATCAGCATTTTTCAGGAAGAAGTCCTCCAGGGAGATGTAGGGTTCATCTCTGGGAAGTGCAACTATAAGCCTTGTCTGACCGTAATCAAGGTCCCCTATCTTTTTTATGGATTCATCGCCACTGTTTATGGATTCCTCACGCACCCAGTCCTCGCCGATTATTGCAATATCAAGCATTTCACGGTTGAGCTCCACCGGGGCACTCTGGGGCCTTGTGAGGTAAGCCTTTATCTCCGGATCGTTGGTGATCTCTATTTCGTTTTCTTCACGTCCAGGTTCGTAGCCCTTAACCTCATAACCGGCGTCCTTGAAGAGCCTGTAGGTGTTTCCACGGTTAACATTGTTCAAACTACCCTTGGGTAATCCCAGAACTATCTTCATAGTGTTCACCTGTAATCCTGATGATCTTGACCTTTTAACATCTAATGTCCAGGAGCATCAATTAATTGACTTCTCACCATTTTTCAATATGTATCCTTTCAGGGTCAAACAGATCCCTTGTCCCTGGATCCTCCGCAGGGTAACCTATGGGTATAACTGAGAAGGGTATAACGTGGTCTGGAATCTGGAACAGCCTTCTTATACCCTCAACACGGTCTTCAAGGGGGTATACGCCTGTCCAGACCGCACCAAGACCAAGGGAGTGGGCTGCAAGCAGTATATTCTGTGAAGCAATGGAGCAGTCCTGCACCCAGAATCCAGGGAATTTTTCAAGGCTGGTGTCACAGCATACTATAATTGCAACGGGGGCATCCTTTACCATTGCCCCGTAGGGATGCACCTCCGGTATCTTCTCAAGCATATCCCTGTTTTTCACCACTATGAAGTGCCAGGGTCTCTGGTCAACAGCTGATGGTCCGCACATGGCCGCCTCCAGTATCTTATGGATCATTTCATCTGGCACGTCTCTCTTGGTGTATTTCCTTATGCTTCGTCTTGTTTTAATTGCTTCGAGGACTTCCATTTTTCTCACCCTAAGACTATATGGATGGTGACCTTTATATGTTGGAAGGTTCATAATAGTTCTATAGAATACGAACGAGTGATAACATGAGGGTTGAAGATTTAAAAAAGCCATGTCCTGAGTGCGGTGAAGTGGATAAGGACGTCTCAACGGTTAAATACCCCCAGAATAAGGAAAAACTGAAAGAGGCAAGCATACCTGAGGACCAGGAGATAGTTGGGGCCATAAAGTGCAGTAAATGTGGATACGTATTTGAGTACTGTGAAGGAGGAAAGTGCAGCATAGAGGTTAAGAAGGTTTCAATTGATTAGGGAGATGTTCAAGAAGCCTGCTGGATCAGTATTCAGTGCCTTCTTATGAATCCAAGAATATTTCTGAAACCTGACCCTTCACTTTTTCTTTCTACCTTTATATCCTTCACAAAGTCCGCGAGCCAGTCTGCAAGTCTGTATTTCGAAAGACCAGCCGGTTCAACCCACGCAAAGCCCTCATGTTCGTGGCTCAGCTTCACATTACCCGAGGCTTTGCACCTGATTATTATATGAACAGCGTTTATTATAGGGAACTTCTGTTCAACAACCCCCATAACCTCACCGGGGGTGATTTCAAGGTCTGTTTCCTCCCTGACCTCCCTTTTGAGGGCCTCCTCAAGGGACTCGCCGGTACCCACCTTTCCACCGGGAAGCTCCCATGTGGATGGGTTGGTCTTTGAATTTTCAGATCTTTTGATTATGAGAACCCTTCCGTTATCATCCTCAATGAATGCCCTAACAGCCAGTATATAAACACTTCCCACCATAAAAATCCCTGTTTATGATTGGGGCTCTAAATATATAAACTGGGTATCGATTGCAATGTTTGCTGGGCTACTTCCAGTCCCGGAATTCAATTGAGAAACGGGTCCCACCCTCTGATTCAACTTTGAGGTTACCATTTATCTGGTCAGTAAGGCTTCTTACAAGCTGCATACCCATACTGGATGTGCTGTGGAGGTCAAAGTTCTCTGGAAGACCCACACCGTCATCTTCCACCGTAATAACGTAACTGTCATCCTCTTTTTTAAATGAAACCCTTATTCTACCTTTTTTCCCTCAGGGAATGCGTGTTTGATTGCATTTGTGAAGAGCTCATTTACAATGAGTGCCAGGGGGACAACCGTGTTTATATCGAGTTCAGCTTCATCTTATCTGTCTCAAGGGCTATGCGGCCTGGATCCGATAGGAATGTCTGGTAGAGGTCCCTCACAAGTCCCCTCAGGTATTCGCCGAAGTCCACCCTCTGGTGTTTACCTGAGGTGTAAAGCCGCTCATGAAGCATGGCCATTGCCCTGGCCTTTGACTGGGCCTCCCTGAAGAGCATGAGATCATCCCTATCCTTCACATACCTTGACTGGATATTGAGGATGCTTGAGATTATCATGAGGTTGTTTTTGACCCTGTGATTTATCTCCCGGAGGAGCATCTCCTTCTCCTTGAGGGCTCTCTCAAGTTCCAGGTTCTTCTTTAGAAGTTCTCTTCTGGCTGCAGAGAGCTGGTTGTTTAGCCTTGTGAGTTCATCAAAAAGTTCTTCCTTTACATCCCCACCAGCAGATGGACCCATTTCTGGTGTTTCAGGCAGCTCAGTATCAACAAGGCGGTAGATTTTTATCATATCTCCTTTCTGGCCGCACCAACAGCGTAGATCCTTTCATCAGCCATGAAACCTGAAAAGTGGTAGGTCTTAAGGTTCTTTAAATTCAGTTCCCAGTTATAGGCGGCCCCTTTATCATTGATCTCCTGGATGAAAAGGGAGGCCTTTGCCTGGCTACCCATGTCCATGAGATCAACGAAGGATTCCATGGTCAGGGGTACGTCGGAGCAATGGTCTATTATCTTCTCAATGAATCCATCCTTCCTCAGGATAAGGAAAACACCTTCAGGTCCATTATTATTCATTCTATAACCTTCAATAGCTTAAAGTCTAAACAGAATCTTCTATTCTGTTTTCAGGAATTCTTCAGCCACCCTCACGGCGCTGGAGGCACTGGCGGCGTGCAGATCGGCTCCGACCTTCCTCCAGAGTTCAGTGTCCACATTGAATGGGTAGCCGCCCACCATTACAGGGGGAGAATCATCCAGTTCCCCAAGCAGTTTCATGAGACTTCTCACATGTCCAACGTTGAAGGTCATGGTGGCTGATACAGCAACAAGGTCCGGCTTCAGTTCGTCCACGATCTTCCTGAAATCCTCTGGCGGTGTGCTTGCCCCCAGGTAAACAGAATCCCAGCCATTGATTTCAAAGAAATCACTGACCATCCTTATTCCTATCTCATGCAGCTCATTGTTAACGCATGCAGCAACAAGCCTGAGGTTCTTCCGCTCTGATGCCTGGTATATGTACGGGTAGAGTTCTGACATTATCATCTGCGTAACTGACATTGCATAGTGTTCATGGGCAACCGATATCTGGCTGGTCTGCCATAGCCTGCCGATTTCATGCTGGACAGGCTCAAAAACATGGAGGTATATGTCCTCAACATTCACACCGGAGTTCAGGGATGAGATTATGAGGTCCCGGGCCTTTTTTGCCTCTGTATTCAGAACAAGTTCAAGGTACTTCTCTGCAAGGTCCCTCAGGGGCTGATCCCTGATGTAGCTTGGTGGTTTATGTTCCATTTCAAGTTTCCTGAGGGAACCTGAGATGTAACTGGAAGCAAGGGAAGCGGTTTCATCATCTAAAATTTCCAGCATAACCTTTTCTATACTTTTAAGCGAACCCCTGAGGCACTCTTCAGGGAGCCCAAGGTTCCTCAGAAGGACATCGGCCCAGAGGACATAGTCCTCAAAGAGTTCTGGACTTGAATTTCTGATGGCCTCCTCCAGGTAGTCCAGATGGTAATTTATGTCCTGTATGCAGAGCTCCATATCCTCAGGACTTACGAGCCCTTTCCCCTTAAGATCGTCATATACGGCTGATACAAGGGATTCCCTTGAAACATTGATCCCCATTAATAACACCCCAATATATTTAAGGTGGAACCTCAATAAGAGATTTATCATTTTTTGCAGTGTTAAATATGAAGTCATCGGAAGGTTTCAGAATAATTTCAACCACAGGAGAATGTCCGGAATGTGTCTACAGATGCGAGGTTGTCCTTGAGGATCTTGGAGAGATTAAGCTTTACTGCAGGCACCCCATGGGGCCGGGGTAGCCCCTCACACTGCATATACTTTAAGAGGGATAGGAAAATCAGCAGATGATCAGTTTTTAAGATTTACAATGGATACAACATGAAAAAACATATTAATTAAAAATAATTATAATTATTATTCATAATAGATCATCAGGTGTTAAGATGCTTACCTCTGTTCAGAAGGAAATACTCCAGACACTCATCAACCTCTACAGGAATTCAAACGGCAAATCCATTAAGGGTGAGGAGATAGCAGCCATAATGAACCGCAATCCGGGCACAATAAGAAACCAGATGCAGTCCCTTCGCAGCCTGGGACTTGTGAAGGGCGTTCCCGGACCTCGCGGGGGATACAAGCCAACCATAAAGGCCTACCATCAGCTGAACATATCATCAAGTGGTAGGGAAACTGCCGTCCCCATCTACAGGGGCGGTGAGAGAATCGACGACCTTTCGGTTGCAAAGATAGAGTTCACAAGCATCCCTGACCCGGGGGAGTGTGAGGCTGCAATAAAACTGGTTGGCAGCATAAGGAAACTTGATCTGGGCGATAGAGTGCGCATAGGCCCAACACCTGTTAACAAACTCATTGTTGACGGGGTTGTAGTGGGGAGGGATGATATGGATAACATAATCCTCCTTGACACCACCGCCATAAGGAGCATACCCAAGAGGACGGTTGAGGAGGTTGCAACCCGTGAACTTGTGACACTCCCCCCTGATATAAGTGTGAAGGATGCCGCGGTTAAACTATCGTCACTGGGAATCGAGGGGGCCCCGATAGTGGAGGACGATGAGGTGAAGGGCATAGTTACCCTCAGTGACATAACAGCATCCATAGCAGAGGGTACCGAGAACCTCCCTGTCTCAGAGATCATGTCAAAGAATATAATAACGGTTAAACCTGAAATGATGATATCTGATGCAATAGAAATCATGAACAAACACAATATAGGGAGACTGATCGTTACAGACAGTGAGGGTAAACTTTCAGGTATAATAACCCGTACAGATATCCTTGACAGTATAGCGGGTCTCGATTGAGACTTCAGTTTTTCCTGATTTTTAAGTAGATACCGCAAAATCAGGATCATATCAGAGATCTGAATATTTAATTAGAGATCCGAATATAATTAATGTGCAACAATTCTGCAGTTCTCTGGTGCTCATGCATGAGTTAACCGTATTTATCACTAACGGGAAGTGTTACTTTTGAATGTAAATCATATGAATATAAAACCCGACATGAAGGCAGGGGACCTTATAAGGGAGATGGGGCGGTCAGGGGTCCTTGGAGCAGGCAGGGTCCACAGGGCAGCAGGACTGCTCCGTGAGATGATTGATGACACTGAAATGGGAGTATTCATGAGTGTGGCAGGACCACTGGTGCCCGGCGGGATGAGGAGGATCATAAGGGATCTCATAGATCAGAAGGTTATAGCAGCACTCATAACAAGCGGTGCTAACCTTACCCATGACCTCCTTGAGGCCTTTGGAGGCGCCCATTACAGGGAATACGGGTTCGATGATGAAAGGCTTCATGAGGAGGGGATAGGCCGTATAGGTGACATATATACAAGGTCCGAGGACTTTGAGGTCTTTGAAGCCAGAATGCAGGATATTTTCTCATCAATATTCAAATCAAAACCACATATCTCAATTCAGGAACTAATTGACGAGATAGGGGGTCATCTGAAGGATGAGATGTCCATCATAAGAACGGCCCACCTGAGGGGTGTTCCCATCTATGCCCCGGGGATCATCGACAGCATGCTTGGCCTCCAGCTCTGGATGTACACACAGGACAACAGGGCATGCCTAGATTCTGTGAGGGATATGCACAGCCTCTCTGACCTTGTGTTCAGTCATGAGAGGATAGGGGCTGTTATACTTGGAGGGGGACTTCCAAAGCATTACACACTGGCATCCACCCTCCTCAGGGGTGGTGTGGACGCCGCGATCCAGATAACCATGGATCGAAGTGAAACTGGAAGCCTCAGCGGTGCCCCCCTCGAGGAGGCCAAATCTTGGGCCAAGGCACAGGCGGGTTCGAATCTTGTAACGGTGGTTGGGGATGCAACTGCCCTGTTTCCACTTATACTTTCAGCTGCACTTTCTGACAGTGATTGATTGGGTTTGAGGTCCTTTCATGATTGAACTTCTTTTTCCTGTTTCAGGTTTCCTGATGAAGGTTGCGGATGACGCCGAGGATGAGTGGGGAAGGCCCCTCACAGGCATGGTTGCCGGCGCCCTCTGCGGGCTTTCATCTGGTGTTCTCTCCACCGCTGATACGGCTGCTGCATGTATATTCCTCGGGATATTTGCGGGTACCCTTCTATCATGTAAGATAGACTGCCCCAGCCACGTGCTCGCCGCCGCGGTATTTTTTCTGGTCCTTTTTTTTGGGGAAGTGCCTCCACTGAGCATCCCGGCTCTTGTTGCATGTACAGCAGGGGCATATATTGATGAATATGGTAACGATAACCCAGGGGTATACGAAAAGGGCCGTTTTTTCAGGTTTTTCTTTGATTACAGGTTCTCCCTCAAGGCTGTAATAGTCCTCCTTGCTGTTATTTCACTCCTTGAAGTTTCAGATACCGGTTTTGGTCCTGCAACGGTCCTCTTTTTCATACTCTTTGAGGTCGCCTATGAAATTGCAGGAACAATAAGGATTTAAGAGTTGACATGTTCTTTTGTAGGTAGTAGGTGGATAAATGGTCTGACTATATGGTCTTAGGAACACTAAAAGTTAAAATGAATTATTCACCTCTTATTGCATCCAGAATCTCACCTGCAGCAGCAGCAGGGTCCTCTGAAAGGTAGATTGACCTTCCAACGATCACAGCATCTGCAAATTTCAGTGTTTCAGATGGGTCTCCACCCTGGGCACCCACGCCGGGGGATATGAGGAATGCTTCGGGGCCGATGATCTCCCTGAGTCTTGAAAGCCTCTCTATCCTTGTTGAGGGGCCCACATAGTTTTTAACACCCAGTTCAACGCCCATTTCTGCTATTCTATCTGCAGATCCCTGTAGGAACATCTCTGCACCTGGATGTGACATCTCTGTCAGCAGGAAAACCTCTCTTTTCATTTCATCTGCAACATCCAGGCATGCACTTACACTATCTGCACCTGTGAATCCATGGACTATCACCGCATCGGCCCCCGCCCCGAAGGTGGCCCTGCATATCTTCTCATTGGTTTCAGGTATATCCGCCACCTTGAAATCGGCTATCACCCTGCACCCAAAGTTCTCCCTGAAGTCCCCGATAACCTCAATACCCGCAGAGAGTACCAGGGGGTAACCTATCTTAACCGTGTCAATGTATTCGTAGACCTCCCCTGTGACCCTGAGGGCTTCACCGGAGTCCATGAGGTCCATTGCAAGGATGAGTCTGTTTTTGATTTTCATGCTAACCACTCTATTGGAGTTATGTTATCTATTTTTCTGGGATGTAATGTGTTTGATGGTGTGACTGGATGTCCTTATCCATCAGTGCAGGCACGCCTCTCAAGAAAACTTTAATTTAAGTCAGAAATTATAGAAAATATTATATACTCAGATCTTAAAGTTTACTTTAGAAAGATTCAAGAAGGTGATAAATTGCATATCATGGAAGGATTCCTGCCACCGGAATGGTGTCTCTTCTGGTATCTTCTATCGGCACCTGTCATAGTTTATGGTTTAATCAGGATAATAAGGATTTCAGATGAGAGGCCCGAGGCAAAACCGCTTCTTGCAGTTAGCGGCGCGTTCATGTTTGTCCTATCATCCCTTAAACTTCCATCTGTAACCGGTAGCTGTTCACACCCCACAGGTAATGGGCTCGGGGCCGTGCTCTTCGGCCCTGCAGTCACATCTGTCATGGCACTCATTGTTCTCATATTCCAGGCGCTGCTCCTTGCCCATGGTGGCATAACAACCCTGGGTGCAAACGTGTTCTCCATGGGTATCATTGGCCCGGTCTGTGCATGGGGAATCTACAGGATCACAAGGTCAGCCATACCATCATCTGCAGCGGTCTTCCTTGCAGCATTTCTGGGGGACCTGATGACCTATGTGACAACATCCATCCAGCTTGCGGTTGCATTCCCCAAACCAGGGTTCATGGAGGCCCTTATGAAGTTCATGGTGATATTCGCCTACACCCAGCTCCCACTGGCGGTTGCTGAGGGCCTTCTCACCGTGGTGATATTTGAGAACATCCTCAAGCTCAAGCCTGATATAATGGAGAAACTTCAGGTTATAGGAAAACCTGCTGTGGAGGGTTAAAATGGATAAAAGACATATCATAATGCTTATTGCAGTTGCGGTTATTGCCATAGCACCCCTTGTAATCTACAGTGGACTTGGAGAGGATCAGGGATACTTTGGGGGGGCAGATGACAGTGCCGGCGAGGCAATATCTGAAACAGGATATGAACCCTGGTTCCAGCCAATATGGGAGCCGCCGAGTGGTGAGATAGAGAGCCTGCTATTTGCTCTCCAGGCCGCCATAGGCGCCCTCATAATCGGATACGTATTTGGCTACTACAGGGGGAGGGGAGAATCCCCTGAATAAAATTTTTTTCATGGTGAAGGACGATGAACATATCTGTTGACCACTATGCACATACCAATGGCCTCAGAAACATGAGCCCGGGCTTTAAGATGGCCCTGGCCATTATCACGATGCTCATTTCAGTCCTATCACCAAACCCTGTTATACCCCTCATCATCACATTTTTAATGACACTCCTGATTCTCTTTGCAGCGGATATACCCGCCTCATACTACCTGCGGTTTGCCGCCATCCCGGTGGGATTCGGTGTCCTGACACTCGTGCTCATGGCGCTATTCTTTGGTGTGGACCCCCTTGTAACATTCATGGGCCTCAGGGTCTACAGTGACGGCCTGCAGACAGGTATTCTCGTATTCTCAAGGATACTCGGTGGTTTTTCTTGCCTTGCATTCCTTGCACTCACAACACCCCTCAATGAGGTCTTCCATGAACTTGGAAGGCTGGGTCTTCCAGCGGCTTTCATTGAGATAGCCCTCCTCATGTACAGGTCAGTATTTGTTTTCATTGAGGAGGCTTCAGTGATGTACCATGCCCAGGATTCAAGGCTCGGTTACAGTGGTATTAAAAATTCCTACAGGTCCATGGGGCTCCTTGCAGGTAACCTCTTTATAAGGTCCTGGCTGAGGGGTGAAACGGTTTACCGTTCCATGGAGGCGAGGTGCTATCAGGGGACAATTCCATCCATCAGAAGGCAGTCCATTGGAACCCGTGAAGCGGTTATGTTAGTATTATTTGATGGCTTACTTTTAGTGGGGCTTCTTTTCACTTCAAGGGGCGGCATCTTCTGATCTGCCCAGAAGATCACCACCGGGGCACAGTTAAATATTAAATGAACACTATTCATCATATGGTCAGTTTCCAGTGGTGTGAACATGAAGATTATTGAGGCAGTAAATATCAGGTACACCTACCCGGATGGCACCCAGGCTCTGAAGGGTATAAATTTCCATGCAAAAAAGGGTGAGGTGGTGGCCCTTCTTGGCCCCAACGGCGCAGGAAAGTCCACACTCTTCCTTCACTTCAATGGCATACTGCAGCCAACCAGCGGGAAGGTACTGGTGGATGGGAAGGAAATCGACTACAGCAAATCAGGGCTCATAGAAGTCAGACAGAAGGTTGGAATCGTATTCCAGAATCCTGATGACCAGCTGTTCGCACCAAGGGTTGACGAGGACGTTGCATTCGGACCCCTCAATATGGGACTTGATGAGGACGAGGTTGAGGAGAGGGTTAAGGACGCCCTGCGGAAGGTGGGGATGTCTGGCTACGAGGACAGGCCCCCCCACCACCTGAGCGGGGGTGAGAAGAAGAGGGTTGCAATAGCAGGTATACTCGCCATGAAACCTGATATAATGATACTTGATGAGCCAACCTCTGGCCTTGACCCCCGCGGGGCATCGCAGATACTCAGACTGCTCCATGAGCTGAATGAGGAGGGCATGACCATAATCATATCCACCCATGATGTTGACCTGGCACCCCTCTACTCGGACAGGATATACATAATAAGCGGGGGAGAGATAATAAGTGAGGGAACACCCGGAGATGTTTTCTCAGATATAGACACCATAAGGGGAGCCAACCTCCGTCTTCCAAGGATAGCGCATCTGGTGGAGATACTTCAGAAGGAGGATGACCTCCCGTTCAGGGAACCATACCCCCTCACCATCGGGGAGGCCAGGAAGAAACTCCGTGACCAGCTGAAATAGGGTGATATCATGATAAGGGTCGGGATCTGTGACACAACATTTGCAAGGTATGACATGGGAGGGGCTGCAATCGATGAGATTAAAAAGCATGCCACAGGTATAAAGATCATAAGGAGAACGGTCCCCGGGATAAAGGATCTTCCAGTGGCCTGCAAAAAATTAATCGAGGAGGAGGGCTGTGAGATGGTCATGGCCCTCGGGATGCCCGGTCCAGAGGAGAAGGATAAGGTATGTGCCCATGAGGCATCCACTGGCCTCATACAGGCTCAGCTCATGACAAACACCCATATACTTGAGGTATTTGTCCATGAGGATGAGGAGGATAACCCCGAGGATCTAAAGGTCCTTGCAGATAACAGGGCAAGGGAACATGCCCAGAACCTCATCATGATGCTCTTCAGGCCAGAGAGGCTGACACGTGATGCAGGGATGGGTATGCGTGAGGGCAAACCTGATGTGGGGCCCCTCTAAAAATTGGAGGTGTATCTGATGGTTAAGGTTATTGGAATCTGTGGAAGTCCAAGAAAAAATGGTAACACTGAGATTCTGCTCAGGGAGGCCCTTGAGGCCGCTGCCAGTGAGGGTGCTGAAACCGAGCTTGTGAGGCTCGCTGGTAGGGATATAAACCCCTGCAGGGCCTGTGACTCATGTAAGACTAAAGGGGAATGCGAGATCGATGATGACCTCAATGAGGTGATTGAGCTTGCAGCAGACGCTGATGGGATAATAATCGGGAGCCCGGTGTACTTTGGCTCTGTAACAGCCCAGACCAAGATGTTCATGGACAGGACAAGGCCCCTCAGGAGCAATTTCAGATTATCAGATAAGGTTGGGGGGGCAGTAACCGTTGGGGGCTCAAGGAACGGCGGCCAGGAGACCGCATGTGGCGATATACACAACTTCTTCCTGATACATGAGGCTGTTGTCGTGGGTGATGCGGCACCAACAGCCCACTATGGGGGTACAGGTGTCGGAGGTGCAAAGGGGGACTCTGCAGAGGATACTGCAGGTATTGATACGGCCAGGAACACCGGAAAAAGGGTAGCGTCTCTTGCAATGAAGATTCATGGTTAATTGAGGTATGAGTATTCGCTTTTCGACTGTACCATGCCATAATCCCATGAAAATTCATGGCTAACTGAGGTATGAGTGAATGCCAATGGAATCGATACCAGGGAATGTCACTGTGGTTGTGCCTGCCTATAATGAGGAGAAGACCATAGAGGATGTTCTGAAGGCCCTTCTTGAAAGGGGTTACAGGGTTCTGGTGGTTGACGACGGCTCAAGGGACTCAACTCCAGAGATACTCAAGAGGATGTCCTCCAGGAATGAAGGGGTGTCAGTCTATACCCACGTCATAAACAGGGGCCTCGGGGCGGCCCTCAGGACGGGTCTGCGGGCTGCCCTGAAGGAGGGGGCAGACTACGTGGTGACCTTCGATGCCGATGGGCAGCATGACCCCGACGACATTGAAAGGGTCTTAAAACCTCTCCTGGAGGGTTCTGCAGATGTGGTTATTGGAAGGAGAGATTTCACGGATATGCCACTCTCAAGGAACCTTGGGAACACCATAATGAACCTTCTCACCCTCCTCTTCTATGGGTGCAGGGTCTCGGATTCCCAGTCAGGTCTCAGGGCATTCACATCCAGGGCGGCATCACTTATTGATATAAAAAGCAGGGGCTACGGTGTCTCATCGGAGATCATCGGGGAGATCCGCAGGAATGACCTCAGGATGGGTGAGGTTACCATAAGGACAATATACACTCCTGAGACAATTGCCAAGGGCACAAGTACGTCGGTGGGTATAAGGATACTCCTGAGGCTTCTGCTCAATATATTCCGGAAGATTTAGGTTTTCTACATGTGAATATTTAAAGGCGGTGGGTTCATGATATACCAGGTTCTGGGAATTTTAATTGGAATTGCAGGGATACTGATCTCTATTCTGAGGTTCAGGGATTCAAGGACATCCCCTGGCGGCCTCATACTGTGGCTGATACTCTGGTTTTCCGTCATATTCTTCTCACTGAGACCCTCCTTTTCGACTGAAATCGCGAACATCCTTGGAATAGGGAGGGGACTTGATTTTCTCCTTATAATAGGCATACTCGGGGCCTATTACCTTCTCTTCAGAATATACCTCATGGTGGACAGGCTACAGCAGGAGATAACAGAGCTTGTACATGAGATTGCACTTAGAGGGGATGATGACTAGATCCACCTCCACGTTTCAGTGATTGATATGAGAATATGTATCGTGACAGAGTACTTTCCAGCAGGTGAGAAACTCGACATAAGGGGCGGTGCAGAGGCCTGTGCATTCAAAGAGGCCCTTAAATTATCAGAGAAGCATGATGTGACGGTCCTAACATCAAGGACGCCTGAAAACCCTGATGGATACACCAGCGGCAACATGAATGTCATCTGCTGCGGTCCCATGAGGTCCTATGTTCAGGCAGGCTCCATAGGTGAGAGGCTCTCATTCATGCTGTCGGCCTACAGGGAGGGCCTGAAACTTGAACCTGACGCTGTTATAGGGTACAATTTCATAACACATCCTTTGGCCTGGATGATAGCAGGGAAAACGAATGCGAAGGCCCTGGCACGTTACCATGATGTCTGGATCGGTGAATGGCTCAGAAACATCGGTTTTTCAGGAATACTCGGCGAGATACTTGAAAGATACACCCTCTCAAGGAGGTTCGACAGGATAATAGCGGTGTCAGAGTACACAGCCAGGAAGATACTTGAGAGGTACCCCTGGCAGAGGGTCTCAGTAGTCCACAACATGGTGGACTTCAGTCCGCCGCTGGTTGAGAAAACCACAAGCCCATCCATTGCATGCGTTTCAAGGCTAGTTGAATACAAGAGAGTGGGGGACCTCATAAGGGCGGTTTCAGTTCTCGCAGAAGAGTTCCCTGATCTGAAGTGCAGAATAATAGGTACGGGTCCACTGGAGGGGGAGCTCCGGGACCTTGCAGCTGAGCTGGGAGTGGATGATAGGGTTGAGTTTCTGGGATTCGTGGAGAAACATGAGGATGTCCTGAGGGTTATAGCGGAGTCCTGGGTCTTCTGCCTTCCAAGCGTGGTGGAGGGTTTCGGAATAGTCGTTGTGGAGGCAATGGGATGCGGGACACCCTTCGTGGCTTCCAGGATACCTCCTGTAATGGAGGCAAGCAGGGAGATGGGTGGACTCTTCTTTGAACCCTGCAACTGGAAGGACCTGGCAGATAAACTCGGAACACTTTTATCTGACAGTGAAATCCACAGAAGACTCACAAAGGAGGCATCAGATGTTTTCAGGGATTACAGTGCAGATGCAATCGGGAAAAAACTTGAGAAAATCCTGAAAGAGGTTACAGGTAGTTGATCTTCTCTTTGAGATGGTAACATTTCCTTCTAAAGCAGAGGACATTTCATTTTTTCTGAAAACTCCAACATATTAATAGAGCCTTTGGCATAACTGATATCATGGTTATCTACTTCAGGGGATGTCTTGCAAGGGAGAGGCTCACAGAAATAGAAAGGGCCACAGAGAAAATCCTCCAGGCAGCAGGGCTTGAATACAGGGTTATGGATGATGAAACTTGCTGCGGATCAGTACTCCTCAGAACAGGATTTCTGAAGGACGCTGAAAGACAGATTAAGAGGACAGGGAAAATGCTCCAGGGAAAGGAAGTTATCGTATCATGCGCTGGATGCTACCGGACACTCAACGAGGACTACAGGAGTATGGGTTACAGCATAGGGGTGAAGCACATCTCACAGGTTATCCTTGACCTTGTAAATACAGGGGACATTGAATTTGATAAAACCGCCATGAGGGTGACATACCATGACCCCTGTCACCTATCAAGGCACACAGACGAGAAGGACGCCACCAGGGAGATTTTAAAGGTGTTTACAGATTTCAGGGAAATGGAGCACCATGGTAGTGACTCAAGGTGCTGCGGGGCCGGGGGCGGCTTGAGGTCAGCCCACAGGGACATATCAGCCATGGTTGCGTCATCACGCATAGATGAGGCTGAGAGGACAGGGGCAGATATACTCTGCACATCCTGCCCATTCTGCCGCCTGAACCTTGAATCCACCTCCATGAGGGTAATGGACATAACAGAGCTTCTATCAGAGATCGTCAGGGAGGATAAAGGTTGAATGACGATGAGATCCGTCAGATGAGGATATCCTTCAGCAAACTTGATGAGAGGCGTACTGGACTCCTTGACACTCCAGAACTTGATGTACTCAGAGATAGGGTGGCGGAGATACGTGAACTGGCAGTTGAAAAAATGGATGATCTCATATCCGAGGCTTCCAGGCGTTTAATGGAAAACGGCATTGAATTCCATCTTGCAGAGGATGCAGATGAGGCCTGCAGGATAATTCATGAGTCACTTGATTGGGATACTGTTGCAAAGTCCAAATCCAACACCCTATCCGAGATAGGCCTTTCTGATTATCTCCGGAGGAAGGGTGTGAGGGTCATTGAGACTGATCTGGGGGATCGGATACTTCAGCTTGCAGGGATTAAGAAACCAGCACATCCTGTTGGACCGGCACTTCACCTGGGAGTTTCTGAAATAGCTGGGATAGTAAGGGATAGGCTGGGGGTTGATATTTCAGATGATCCATATGAGATAATGGCTGCTGTAAGGGAGGATATCCTCAGCAAAATCGAATCCTGCACAACGGGAGTGTCAGGGGCAAATTCCGTTGCAGCACATGATGGAGCGGCTGTGATAGTCCACAATGAGGGTAATGTGGGAAGGCTATCCCTCATGGACACCCACATACTAGTATTCGGGATAGATAAGTTTGTACCTGAAATAGAGGATGCGGTGTCAGTTGTGAAACTCGAGACCGCCTATGCGACAGGTACAGGGGTCCCCTCCTACATCAATGTGATCTCGGGACCATCAAAGACCGCAGATATAGAAAAGATGCTCCTAAGGGGCATGTACGGGGCATCAAGGGTCATTGCAGTTGCAGTGGATAATGGCAGATCCTCGGCTTACCCTGAGGCCCTCCTCTGCATAGGCTGCGGCAGCTGTATAGTGAGCTGCCCGGTTTACAATGCAATTGGGAACAGGTTCGGGTACAGGGGGTACCTTGGGGGAAGGGGCGTTGTTATGAGTTCCTTCCTTGCTGATAGGGAAACAGCGGTTGAATCAGGACTCTACATGTGCACCCTCTGCGGCCTCTGCACAGAGAAGTGCCCGGTGGGGACGCCAACATCCTCTCTCATGGAGAAACTCAGGAGGGAGTGCAATGCCGCAGGCCTCTACCACAGCTCACATCTGAGGGTGGCTGAGAGGATAAGAAGAAGGGGTTCACCACTCTGAAAAGAAAGGTATAAAAGGGTGCTGTTCTAGATAAATTAAAAAAATTATCATGTAATGTTTCTTGGGATATCATTCCATAATTTTTACCAGGAGGTTATTGGTTTGCTTCTATTGATAAGTCCAGTTAACACAGAGGAGGCACTTGAAGCCATAGAAGGCGGTGCAGACATAGTTGACGTTAAGAACCCCAGTGAGGGATCTCTCGGGGCCAACTTCCCCTGGGTTATCCGCTGGGTCAGGGAGATGACACCCGATGAGATGCTTGTGAGCGCCACCCTGGGTGATGTGCCCTACAAGCCAGGGACCGTGGCGCTGGCAGCCATGGGTGCCCTTGTATCAGGTGCAGACTACATAAAGGTCGGCCTCTACGGGACAAAGAACTATGAAGAGGCGGTTGATGTCATGAAGAACGTTGTGAGGGCAGTTAAGGATGAATCCGACGCAATCGTCGTTGCAGCCGGCTACGCCGACGCCCACCGTGTGGGTGCAGTGGACCCAATGGAGATACCCCGCGTCGCCGCAGATTCAGGGGCTGACCTTGCAATGCTTGACACCGCTGTGAAGGATGGTAAGTCACTTTTCGATTTCATGGACATGGAACAGCTGGAATCATTTGTCTCAGAAACCAGGGACCATGGACTGAAATCCGCCCTCGCAGGGTCCGTTGGAAGGGAGCACCTCAAACCACTCTATGATATTGGATGTGATGTGGTCGGCATAAGGGGTGCAGCATGTATTGGCGGAGACCGCAACATCGGTAGAATCCACAGAACAGCTGTGAGGGAACTCAAGGAACTGATAGAAAGCTTTTAAAATAACTCTGGCGGCCTCTCAGGTGGTTAATAATGTACATGAAAAAATTGAAGGAAGCAGAAACCGGTTACACATTTGATGATTTTCTCCTTCTTCCCCAGGCATCATATGTGGAACCGAAGGATGTGGAGACATCTGGAAGGGTATCAAGGAATATCAGACTCAAAATACCCATAATAAGCTCTGCGATGGACACAGTTACAGAGTATGAGATGGCCATCGCAATGGCCCAGGAGGGCGGAATGGGTGTTATCCACAGAAACATGAGCATCAGGGACCAGGTGGAGCAGGTCAAGAAGGTCAAGAGGTCCGGTGACCTCACCATAAGGGATGTTATAACCATATCACCGGACTCCACCCTCAGGGAGGCCCATGAGATAATGGATCAGGAGGAGATCAGCGGGCTGCCCGTGGTTGAGGATGGAATACTCATAGGTATCATAAGCCGGAGGGACATTGAGCCCATATTCAACTCCGAGGCCGACAGAAAGGTTGACCAGGTGATGACAAGGGATGTCGTCACGGTTGATGAATCGGTAACTCCATCAGAGGCCCTTGACATAGCCTACGAGAACAAGGTTGAAAGGCTCCCTGTTGTGAAGGACGGGAAGATCGTTGGTATACTCACCATGAAGGATATACTTGAGAGGAAGAGGTACCCCAATGCATCAAGGGACAGTGAAGGTTACCTCATGGTTGCAGCAGCCACAGGGCCATTTGACCTTGAAAGGGCCCATGCACTTGATGAGGCAGGGGCAGATATACTGGCAATCGACAGCGCCCACGGACACAACATGAACCTTGTTAAGAGTGCCGGGAAAATGAAGAGGGAGATAGACGCGGACCTCATAGTGGGTAACATCGCAACCAGGGAGGCTGCAGAGGACCTCATCGCACAGGACGTTGATGGCCTCAAGGTTGGTATAGGTCCCGGGTCAATGTGCACCACAAGGATAATTGCAGGTGTGGGTGTGCCGCAGCTCACCGCCATAGCCGAGGTGGCTGATGTGGCAGCAGAGTACGATGTTCCTGTGATCGCCGATGGTGGTATAAGGTACTCAGGGGATATTGCAAAGGCAGTGGCTGTTGGGGCGGACTGTGTCATGCTCGGGAACCTACTTGCAGGTACCTATGAGGCCCCGGGGGACGTTGTTGTTATGAATGGTCGTAAGTACAAGCAGTACCGTGGTATGGGGTCCCTGGGTGCAATGACAGGGGGTATAGGTGCCGGGACAGACAGGTACTTCCAGGAGCCCAAGGGACACATGAAACACACCAAGGTCGTCCCTGAAGGTGTTGAGGGGGTTGTCCCCTATAAGGGAACGGTGAGCGAGGTCCTGTTCCAGCTAATCGGAGGTCTCAGGGCCTCAATGGGATACTGTGGTGCCGCAGATCTCGGTGAGATGAAGGAGAAGGCAAAGCTTGTGAGGATAACCTCAAGCGGTATCAAGGAGAGCCACCCGCACGACCTCCTCATAACCAATGAAAGCCCCAACTACCCCACCCTCAAATAATCATTTCTATAATTTCAGCCAATGAAGAACCGTGAACTGAACTCCGCTGTGGTCCTCTGCGGGGGAATGGGCAGGAGGATGGGATCAGATAAGGGCCTTCTTGTGATGGATGGAAGGTCCTTCATTGAGATAATAACAGATAAACTCCTGGAATATTTCAGTGAGGTGGTCGTGGTCTTCCGTGACAGCAGACAGGCAGGTAATTACAGGGATCTTCTTGATTCCAGTATCAGAGTCCTCATAGATGAGTTGCCTGGTGTCGGCCCGCTGGGGGGTATATTCACGGCCCTTGGAAGAATATCAGGTTCCGCGGCCCTCTTTCTCCCCTGTGACTCCCCCCTTGTTACCAGGGAATTTCTCCTGAATATGAGGGATGCCTTCAGGGTGATGGGGGATAGGTGTGATGCCATTGTACCCTGCAGGGATGGTCTACCCGAGCCGCTACACTCAATCTACTCGGTAAAAATAAGGGACCATATAGAGGGTCTGCTCGCCAAAAATGAAAGGAGAGTTAGGGTTCTCCTTGACTCCATTGAATCCTGCCGCATCGACGCTATCAGTCTGGATCCAACCCTTCGGAGTTTCAGGAACTTCAACCGACCGGAGGACCTCAGGATCTGATGTCAACCGTGCGGGGATTCCTTCCCATCTCAAGAACAAACTTATTTACCCTCTCGATCATGTCGATGTAGTGTTCTTTGTGGATTTTCTTCCCATCGACGAGGGCATATTCCGGTAAAGACCCGTACAGATTCTTGAATTCAATTATCTCATTAACCATTTCCCTATACTGCTCAAGGGTCAAACGTTCCATGGATACCAACCATTGGAGTTTTTTTATAATCTCTTCCTCATAATATATAAGTTATACGATTTTATTTTCAAAACAAAGCATTATTAAAAATTTAAATTAAAATATGAATGAATGTGTATCCTTATATTCTTCTTATGGGGCCTCAGTTAGGGTAAATTCTCCAGTGTACTGAGATCATCACTCAAGAATTTCCACCCTCGCATCCCTGTTGAAGGGGTTCTTCCTCACTGCAAGTGAGAAGAGGTATGGATAGTTTTCACTGAGGTGCTCCATGTATCCCAGCCACTCGGACACAACTGCAGAGTAGGCCCTCTGGAGGTCACCTGCCAGGTGCTCATAGTCTGTGGGAGGTAGAGATGAGAGGTCCTCTCGTGCCTCAAGTTCCTCCATGAGATGAAAGACAGCCCAGAGCATGTCTGTGAAGCTTTCATGCTCAAGTAGATTGGGGTTTTCAAGAAGCCCCAGGAGAAACTTCCTCCTGGACGTGAGGAAAACTCTGAGGTACTCGAGGAGTTCAACACTTTCATCTGAACCAATCTCAAAATCAAATTCGCATCCCCTTATCTCACTGAGCATTCCCTTAAAGTCATCTGGACTCCATGATGCATCTATCTTAAGTTTTGATGCAATCCTATCTTTATTTGACTCAAATGGAGATACATTCTTAAGGAATTCGGTGCCCACCTCACTGAAAAACGCCCCCACGACCATGTTGAGTTTTTCGAGTCTCTCAACAAGTTCCCGCCGGGATATAGCGGCCTCCACGATTATAACGACTATCAGAATTTCCAGGGGCACAAATGCAAGGTCTATACCTATATAGAAGAGTTCAGTCTCTGGCTTATGGAATATGAGGTATAGGAGAAGGTAGATGGAGGCTGATACAAGTACAAGCAGAATCCCCAGCCTGAATTTCCAGTTTAGCCTTGAGTTCATATCATCACCTGAGAATCTTAATCTGATTCTCCGTGTAAATCACTGCGATGGGGTTCTTTGAAACCATCATGGTCCCCCTTTCAAGTACACGGCCCCTTGTTATGCTCAGTTCGGTTATGTTAACATTGAATCCAAGCTCCCGCAGGCACTTCACGGCCTCGCACCTTGTCTCAAGGAGTATTGATGTTATAAGGATCCTTCCACCATCTCTAAGTTTATCTGTAACCACTTCAAGTATTTCTCCAAGTCTACCGCCGCTTCCCCCGATCACGGCAATGTCCAGTGCATCAATTTCAGAGAGAGCTTCCACTGCATCACCACATATCAGTGTGACGTTATCTCCCAGCCCATGCTTTTTAAGGTTCATCTCCGTTGTTGAAATTGCATCGGGGCTTTTATCGATTGCATAGACCCTTCCAGCCCTCCTTGAAAGTTCAAGGGTCACTCCACCGGTTCCACAACCCACATCAACCGCGATGTCCCCTTTCCGGGGATCTGCAAGGCACATAAGGAGGCACCTAACCTCCATAGCTGTTGGTCCCGGTACAGAGGGGTTCTTTATGAATTCATGGTCAGGTATCAACTCACACCACCGTTGCACTCACTTTAAGACCTTTTCATATCCTCACTTTTCTGTGAATAAGTGCATTGTGAACATGAAGTACCGGCTTTAAGGCCTTTTCATGTCCTCACCGCTCCACCTTCTGAAGAGTTCATTCTCTATCCCCAGGACGTCGAGCACCTTACCAGCTATGAAGTCGGCGATCTCCTCTATTGATGATGGTCTGTGGTAGAATCCGGGCATTGCAGGGAGTATTATACCCCCTTCCCTTGAGACACTGAGCATGTTCTCAATGTGTACGCTTCTAAGAGGTGTCTCCCTTGGCACAAGGACCAGTTTACGCCTCTCCTTGAGACACACGTCAGCGGCCCTTGTGAGTGCATTGCCTGCATATCCGTTGGCTATAGCTGATAGGGTCTTCATTGTGCACGGCGCTATGACCATGGCACTGAAACTGGAGGAGCCACTGTTAACCGCTGATGTGAAGTCATCAGAATCAAAGCACTCATCAGCCATCTCCTCAAGGGTTTCAGGGTCTCTTTCAAGTTCGTATCTGATTATATCACGTGCAGTATCGGTTATCATGAGTCCAACATTTACCCCGGCGTCCTTCAGGGCCCTCAGTATTCTATCCCCGTAGATAACGCCGCTTGCACCTGTCATTGCCAGTATTATCATCTGAATCACTTCTGAGTGTTTTATGGGTGATCATCTTTTCTGATGAGAATTCATCTGAATCTTGGCTGATTTTAATCATAATCGAGTATTATTTATCTGAATTTAAGGTAATCAGGTACCGTGAGTCGGAGCTGCCGGGGGTGTGCCGTTCTTCTTTCAGGGAGATCCATGTAGTCGTGGAGGCTGAATTCCCTGAATGCCTCGGCGGATTCGCGGGGCACATAAACACAGATATCTGCATGGTTGAACCTCGCCTCCTTCAGCGCCCCCACGAGGCTTGAGATATGGCTCAGGTTCACGATGGAGTCCCCCACAGAAACCTGGGTCCTCATCTCATCAAATGCAGGGTACTCTGGAAGGTTAACCACAACATAATCAGGGTCCAGGTCCATGTCCTCTGCGATCTCCCTCTCGGCCTTTCTTATCTCAGCATCTGTGATCCTGAATACCCTCTGGGGGTCCTCTAATTCATTGAGCTTCACAGAGTCCACGGTCTTGAGGAGGTCACGGTTATCCAGTCTCCGTATCATATCACCTGCAAGGCCCTCCTGTTCCCTGCACATGACGATGAGGTCCATGTCGTCATACCGGTATATCCGGGACTCATCGAGCACCCCCTCAGATATGAGGCTCCTGAGGCACCTCCTGAACATGGAGTTCACGATCCTCGTGGTGTGGTGCTGGTAGACGCTGGGGTACATGAAGTACCTTGCAAGCAGGGCGGACTCTGCGGCCTGAACACCCTTCCTGTCAAGGACAAGGTCGTTCTCCATCTTCATATTGTATATCAGCCTTTCAACGTCTATTATACCGTAGGCCACCCCTGTGTAGTGGGAGTCCCGCAGAAGGTAATCCATCCTGTCAACGTCAAGCTCCCCGTTGATCGCCTGTCCAAGGACACCCTCACCCCTCAGTATCCTCATAACCTGTTCAAGGTCGAACTCCTCTGATATTATCTCACCGAGCACAGATTCCCTTATGAGTTCCCTTGTGAGGCTCTCATGGGACCTTTCAAGGACCCCCTCTGATACATGTGAGAATGGACCGTGACCCACATCATGGAGGAGGGCGCAGAGCCTCAGTATACTCTTCTTTTCAGGTCCAAGGTTGAGGTGCTCTGCCAGCCTCGATGCCAGGTACATGGCCCCTATGGAGTGTTCAAACCTTGAATGGTTTGCCCCGGGGTATATCAGATTTGTGAATCCCAGCTGCTTTATCCTCCTGAGCCTCTGAAACTGGGGGGTGTCAACAACCCTCACCTCAAATTCGGTGAGTTTCAGGTTGCCGTGGACGCTGTCCCTTACGAATTTCATCTTTTAAGACCCCTAGCCGCCTGACATGATAACATTCCTGCCACTGGTGGTGTACTCCTCCTTTTTGAAGTCTATTTCGTATTTTGTCCTCTCGATTATCTCCTGGAGGGCCTCAAGGGTTTCCCCGCGGTGGGGTCCTGCAACCGCAACCATGAAGAGGGTCTCAGATACATAGAACTCCCCAACGTAGTGCACAACTGCCACGTCCCTCACAGGGTACTTCTCCATCACATCCTTTACTATCCCCTCCAGTTCCCTCTGGGCCTTTTCAATGTCTGGTGTTGTGAGTACAAGTTTCTCTGTCCTCTCATCATCAACACCACGGACGATGCCCTCAAAGGTGAACACTGCTCCGCATTCATCAAGGTAGGGGCTCTTCTTCACATGTTCCAGGAGGTCATCCATTCTGAAGGCCTCCTTTTCATCTGTCACCATGACCATCATTTCTGACACCTACACCAGTTCACTAACTTCCTTTTTTGCAAGGTGTTTTATTCTTTCAACACCATTTATCTCCTCTATAACCTCAACCACTGAGTCTGGAAGGAGTGAGCGCCAGTCACCATCATCCAGCATCCTCCGTCTCACCTCTGTACCTGAGTACCTGTCCCTGTAGAACAGTGGGGGTGCAGTCACCTCATATCCGTCCTCACTGAAGAGCCGCTGGACAAGGGGGTTTCCACTGTATACCCTGTCAAATGGGGGTGTCAGCATCTTTATATGTGCAACCCAGAGGGCGTTGCACTCTATGTCCTGGACGGGTATGATGTAGTAGCTTGATGCGGGGATACCGTTCTCGCTGAGTGCCTTGGTCAGCATCATCACCCTCTCACCGGCTGTGAAGGGGTCCCTGAGGCTGTGGCTCAGCTGGGCGCTCCCGATACATATTATGAGTTCATCAACCTCCCCGAGAACCCTCTTTATAACCTGGAGGTGTCCCCGGTGGAATGGCTGCATCCTTCCAACCAGCAATCCCCTCATTCATATCACCGCATAAAGGTTATTATGTCAGTAAAACTATTAGAACTATAGTGGTTCTAGTATATATTCATGGCAGCACATTGCTGTAGCGATTAGATGAAATTTTCACTGGCAGTTTTTCAGGCACTGCCATGAGCTGGTATCCATTGAACCTTGAAGGAATGTTGCGGTGATGCAATGATAAGGGTTGAGAACCTGACAAAGACCTATAAACTGGAGAATGGAGATGAATTCAGGGCACTTTCTGATGTTAACCTTGAGGTTTCTGAGGGGGAAATACTGGGAATAATTGGGATGAGCGGTTCAGGTAAGACGACACTTCTGAGGATCCTGAGGGGTGTTGAACCCTTTGATTCAGGGAGGATAACCCTGGATGATGTAACCGTTGAGGCTGATTCAGGACAGTACTACTTCTCAAAGCTCAAAAAGAGGACTGCAATTCACCTTCAAAGGTCATTTGGCCTCTGGTCGGAGACCGCCCTTCAGAATGTCATAAGGAAGCTGTACGCTGCAAAATACGGCGACGAGTCAATGACAGACTTTGACTTCGCCTATGATGAATTCGGTGAAGAGGCAATGGAACTCCTAAGGGTGGTTGGACTCGACCACAAGGCCGAGCACTTTGCACCTGTCCTCAGCGGTGGCGAGAAGCAGAGGCTCATAATGGCCAGGCAACTTGCAAAAAAACCCAGGGTACTCCTTCTTGATGAACCCGCAACCATGTCATGCCCGGGGACAAAGCAGGAGATACTGGATGCCATAAAGAACATCAACAGGGAACTGGGTGTCACGGTGGTGCTGGTCTCACACCTGCCTGAGGTCCACGAGTACCTTGCAGACAGGCTGGTTCTGATGGAGGACGGGCGCATCGTTGATGAGGGGGAACCCGGGAGGATCATAGAGAGGTTCATGAGGGACATTGATCCCCCGGTTGACTACACACCCAGCAGCTCAGAGAGGGAGATCCTAAGGGTGAGGGACCTGGCCAAGAGGTTTGTACTCCTCAAGGGAGGGGCAGTCCTTGAGATGAGAGATGTTAACCTTGATATCAGGGAGGGTGAGATAGTATCCATAATAGGGCCCAGCGGGGCAGGCAAGACGGTGCTCCTGCGGATGATAGGGGGCCTGGACCTTCCTGATGAGGGTACGGTGGAGTTCAGGCTTAACAGTGAATGGGTTAACATGCATGAACCTGGCGTTAAAAGGATGGGCGTAAGGAGGAAGATGGGTTTCATGCATCAGGAGTTTGCCCTTGTACATCACGCCACCATAAGGAGTCAGATAGCCTCAAGGCTTGGTGTTAAGGGCGAACATGTCGTTGCAGAGGCAAGGAAGAGGGCCGAGGAACTGGGGATAAGTGACATGGTCCTTGATGTGCTCTACCAGCTCACAGATCTTCCTGAAACAGAGGCCCGATACAGGCTTGAGAAACTTGGCCTCTCACCTGAGATACTTGAGGAACTCTTCCCTAGTTTTCCTGACAGTGAGGTTAAGAAGTATGCTGAACCCATATTCAGGGCCCTGGACCTCCCCATGGACATACTTGACAGGAAATCCTATGAACTATCGGGGGGTGAGCGGGTGAGGGCGACCCTTGCCCTTGTCCTTGCATCAGGGCCCCATGTACTTGTCCTTGATGAGCCCTTCGGGGACCTTGACCCCATAACACTCAGGATGGTTTCAAACTCCCTCAGGAGGATCAACATGGAGTTCGGGACAACCATAATCATGGTGAGTCACCATGTGGATTTCATAAGGGAGCTCAGCACGAGGGCTGTGATGGTTGAGGACGGCCGTCTTGTAATGGACGGGGAACCAGATGGCCTCTGCGACGAGTTTGTTGAAAGGAGCCATGCAAAATACCTTCAGAGGGTTAAGGGGTGATATAGGTGGAATTTGAGAATTTTCCTGTTGAGAATGCGCACAGAATACTTACTCCAAGGCCGACTGTCATTGTAACAACGGTGGATGGGGATGGGAATATAAATGCGGCCCCATTTTCCTTCACCATGCCGGTGTCAATTGACCCCCCGATTGTGGCCTTTGCATCTGCACCGGACCACCACACCGCAGTGAACGTTGAGGACACCCATGAGTTTGTACTTAACATAACGCCGGTGGATATAATTGATGAGATGTGGATAACCGCCAGGGATCTCCCGGCGGGTGAGAATGAACTTGAGGCCGCCGGGCTTGACTGGATTCCATCGGAGAGGGTCAAGCCCCCCAGGATAGCCGAGGCGGTTGCGCACCTTGAATGTGAACTCCTCCGGATGTGTGAGGTTGGCGACCACAACCTCATAGTGGGTTCAGTTGTGAATGCATCGGTCTGCTCCGGGTGCATAAGGGATGGTCTCCTTGATGTTGAATCGGTTAAGCCGGTCCTCCATGTGGGTGGCACAGTTTTTGTTGTGGGGGATCATGTGAGGCGGATTGAATAGGTGGTTGTGATGTTTGAGAGGATCATGGTCCCAACAGATGGTTCAGAGTATGCAGCAAAGGCAGAGGACCTTGCCATTGAACTTGCAGGTCGCCTGGGGTCCGTGGTTGTTGCTGTGCATGTTATTGATGAGAAGCTGATCTACCCCTTCGATGTCCTTGAGGATGAGGGAAAGGAGATCCTGGCGGCTGTGCAGAGAAAGGGCAGGGAGGCAGGTGTCCAGGTGGATGAGGTCCTGGTATTTGGGAGCCCGGCGCATGATATGAAGAAGATCTCTGAGAAGACAGGGGCGGATCTTGTGGTTATCGCATCCCATGGGCGTTCAGGTCTTGAGAAGCTTCTCATGGGCAGTGTGGCTGAGACCACCCTCAAGACGGTTGAGGTACCGGTACTCCTTGTTAAATAAACCTTCCTTTTTTGCTCACCGAAAGGTATATATCAAGGATATGTCATTATTTGATATATCAAAATTTGATATATAGTATTTCGATGTATGAGGTGTTATGTTGAGAAGAGTGTTTAGAGGAATCCGGGAGTACCTTACAGACTGGAAGAACCTGTTAACCCATACTGTGGTGGGTGTGCTTATACTTGCAGTTGCGGTTTATGCCCCTGTAAGCCCTTATGTGAGGATGGGTTTTGTTGGGTGTGTTGTGGGCTTCAATGTGGTGAGGATGAAGTATTTTGACTGAAAAAATTAAAAAAATTAAAATTCCATTTTATTCTATTTTCCTGAAAAAAATGGAAAATGGGTTTTTTAGATACTCACGTAGCTGGGGAGTCTTTTGTAGGTTCCATAAAATCCCAGGACTTTGCTGTAGAGGTAGACGAGTCTTGTGAAGGGTATTTTCCCATACCTGGTTGTTGCGTATTTGGGTGCCTTTCCGTATCTGTTTATTGAGTTTCTTATGTGATTGCTGTGGATATGTAAAGTGATTTTGAGAGTCTGATTGATCTGGTGGTTCCTGTTGAGCCTGTGTAGCCTACGGTTCGTGTGCTGAGTGGTTTCAGGTTGCCTGCGTTGATCTGGATGGTTGCACGTACAAGGAGGTCCAGGAGCTGGGCCATTGTGAATTTTTTCCTGAGATTGTCACTGAGGATGGGAGTCTTTTGTAAAGCACGTAGTATCTTCTGACCCAGTTTGCAGTTCCTGCAAGCTGGTTTATTGTTATACCTGCAGTTACCAGTTTTGGTGGGAGTGTGCCGATGGTTACGTTGTAGGTTCCTGGTTGGGTGATTGTTAGTGTGAATTCGATTGTTTTTGTTTCTCCGGGGTTTAGGGTGGTTGTCTGGTTTTGTATGGATCCCTGGTTTACCTTGAGGGTTGCTGTGTAGCTGCCGGTAAGTTCTCCTGTGTTGGTGATTCTGGCTTTAATCCTGATGTTCAGTGGTGTTATTCCGGCTGTGGGTGTGACTGTTAATTTGCTTAGTTGGAAGGTTGCTGGTTTCAGCCCGACTGGGATTGTGGTGTTTACTGTTTCGTTGTCAACTCTGGCGTATACTGTGGCGATCCCCTTGGTGTTGAGGCTGGTTAGTGTTGAGGTGGCGGTGCCGTCTGTGATGTTTGTGTCGTCTATCGAGCCGAGGGTTGTGGAGAAGTTTGCGGGGCCTGTGTACGGGATCAATCCTTCAGATGGATCATGTAGCGCTCCCTTACTGTCGTGGTGGAGGTCTGCGGTTATCTGTGATGTTCCACCTATGGGGACGGTGCCGGGGTTGACATTGATGCTCAGGACGATCCATGGGTCATATGTTACACTTCCTGAGACGAGTTTTGAAAAGTCTGGAGTGTTAGAGCCCCACCAGTTGAATCGGGCATCCACAGCACTATTATCTGTGCAGACATTCACACCTGTCTGGTCCGGGTTGTTGAATATCCTGCAGAACATGATTTTAGCTGGCTCGGGGCGATTAAGCACAATACTTACAATTATTGCTGTGATCTATTTCGAAGCTTTCTACTTCTACATCAAGCAATTAAGCACAATACTTACAATTATTGCCCCACCAAGGATGCTCTGTTGTTGGTGATTGTGGTGTTTTGTATGGTTACTGTGGAGTAGTCTGCGGCTATTACTCCTCATTGCCTGATGTGTTGTTAATGAATAAGCAGTTTTTGATGTTTAGGTTTGCATTTGTTATGTGTATTGTCCATCCAAAGTAGGGTGAATACACTGGCCGTGCCAGAAAAGGCTATTGCAATAAGACCCAGTAAAATTAAAGGAAGATATCTTTTCATTTAAATCAACTCTGAGTCTTGCTTGTACCTTTGGTACAATTTATATTATCGTTTTGGGAACTATTAAAGTTTTTTAGAAACCTTCAAATTTAGCCAATATTAGAAGGATTTTTTCGTTGAATTTTTAAACCATGTTACTGTTCAACAATTTATTTAGTTTTCTCTACCTCTTAATGGATCTTCCTGAGGGAGGCAATTTGATGATTTAAGGATTCTCATGGAAACATTATAGATAATTTTAAATTTTTAAAGAGTAATAATAATATAGTGTCCCTAAAATTAAAGAGAAAGGTGTTAAACTTGAAAAGATACAAATGCAGGGTTTGTGGATACATCTACGACCCTGAGAAGGGCGAACCAAGGACAGACACACCACCAGGAACACCGTTTGAGGACCTCCCTGAAACATGGAGGTGCCCGTCATGCGGTGCAAAGAAGAAGATGTTCAAACCACTTGACTGAGAGGTGAATAAATGGACAAATACGTCTGCCAGATGTGCGGATACATCTACGACCCTGAAGAGGGAGACCCCACATCAGGGATAGAACCCGGAACACCCTTTGAGGACCTCCCCGACGACTGGGTATGCCCTGTATGTGGCGTTGGAAAGGACCAGTTCAAGAAGATGGATTAAATGAAAGCCAGAAAAATTGCAGATGGGGTTTACTACACCGGTATCATTGACTGGGACCGGAGGACCTTCGATGAGCTTGTAGCCCTCCCACGGGGCACAAGCTACAACTCATACATCGTCTCTGGAAGCAGTGCCACGGCACTCATTGATTCTGCAGAGCCCTCAAAGAGCAGTGAATTCCTGGGGATCATAAAGGAAATGGAAACTGACATCGATTACATAATCTCCCAGCACGCAGAACAGGACCACTCAGGTACAATCCCGGAACTCCTTGACATGTACCCTGACGCAGAGGTCCTGGGGACGCCTGCCTGCATTGAACTCCTCAGGGAACTTTTAAGGATCGATGGAAACTTCAGGGCAGTTAAGGATGGCGAGACACTCTCCCTGGGTGATAGGACGCTGAGATTCATTGTAACACCCTGGGTGCACTGGCCTGATACCATGGTAACCTACCTTGAGGAGGAGCGGATACTCTTCACCTGTGACTTCTTTGGATCACACCTTGCAACATCAGACATCATGGAGGTGCCTGAGGGTTTCCTGAGGGAGGCCAAGAGGTACTACGCCCATATCATGATGCCCTTCAGCCAGATGGTCACATCCAACATCAGGAAGATCTCGGACCTTGACATATCCCTCATAGCACCATCCCACGGCCCACTGGTACCCATACCCGACCTCATAATGGATGCATACCGGAGATGGACCTCAGGGGGCAGTAAAACGGTGATCGCCTATACCACCATGCACGGAAGCACAGGGATCATGGTTGAAAGACTCACAGAGAAGCTCATGGAACTTGGTGTGAGTGTAAGACCCATCAACGTTGCAGAGTCCGATACCGGGGAATTCCTCACGGAACTCGTGGATGCCTCTGTCCTGGTTGTCGCATCACCCACGGTGCTCACAAGGCCCCACCCCGCGGTTGCATCGGCACTCTACCTTGTGAATGCACTGAGACCCCCGGTGAAGCACGTTGCACTTATGGGATCCTATGGATGGGGGACACTCATTGAATCCGAGGTCAAGGGCCTGCTATCCAACCTGAACCTTGAATACCTTGAACCAGTCCTTGTGAAGGGCCTTCCACGTGAGGAGGACCTTCAGAGGATAGATGAACTTGCCATTCAGATAAAGGAGATAGGGGGTGAATTAAATGGTAAGTGAGAGGATGCAGGAGGCCCTCAACAGGCAGCTCAACGCTGAACTCTACTCAGCATACCTCTACCTTTCAATGGCCGCCTACTATGAGGCCTCTGACCTCCCGGGATTTGCAAACTGGATGCGTGTCCAGGCCCAGGAGGAACTTGCACACGCAATGAAGTTCTACGACTACCTTGTCCAGAGAGGTGCAAGGGTCGTGCTTGAGGAGATAGAGAAACCACCATTCGAGTGGGAGTCACCGCTGGAGGTATCCAAGCATGTTCTGGAACATGAGAGAAAGGTCACGGGGCTCATAAATGACCTTGTTGACCTTGCGATCTCAGAGAGGGACCATGCAACCAACAATTTCCTCCAGTGGTTCGTTGCAGAGCAGGTTGAGGAGGAGGAGTCCGCTGGTTCAGTGCTCCAGAAGGTGCGCCTTGCATCGGATTCACCAAGCGGCCTCCTCATGCTCGACGCGGAACTCGGAAAGAGGGTTTACAACCCACCAGCAAATGAAAAGGGGGAATAGTTTATGGGGGAGAAGGTATACGAACTCAGAAAGGTTAAGAAGAAGGGGCGCGGCATGCCCCTAATAGGGGATAAATTCCCTGAGATGGAGGTCCAGACAACCCATGGGATGATGAAACTCCCGGCTGAATTCAAGGGGAAATGGTTCATACTCTTCAGCCACCCTGCAGACTTCACACCTGTCTGCACAACAGAGTTTGTGGCATTCCAGGAGGTCTACCCTGAACTCAAGGAACTTGACTGTGAACTTGTGGGCCTCAGCGTTGACCAGGTCTTCTCACACATCAAGTGGATCGAATGGATAGAGGAGAACCTTGATACAGAGATCGAGTTCCCTGTGATAGCCGACACAGGGAGAGTCGCCGATACCCTTGGACTCATACACCCTGCGAGGCCCACAAACACTGTGAGGGCGGTATTCATGGTTGACCCTGAGGGGATAATCAGGGCGATACTCTACTATCCACAGGAACTTGGAAGGAACATCCCCGAGATCGTGAGGATGATACGCGCCTTCAGGGTCATAGATGCCGAGGGTGTGGCTGCACCTGCAAACTGGCCCGATAACCAGCTCATCGGTGACCATGTGATAGTCCCACCGGCATCTGATATTGAAACCGCCAGGAAAAGGAAAGAGGAATACGAATGCTATGACTGGTGGCTATGCCACCGCAGCACAGGTGGTGATTAGATGGAGAAAAAATTCTATGAACTCCCTGAACTCCCATACCCCTACGATGCCCTTGAACCATACATATCAGAGGAGCAGCTGAGGATACACCATGAGAAGCACCATCAGGCCTACGTGGATGGGGCCAATGGCGTCCTCAGAAAACTCGACGATGCCCGGGAGAATGACGAGGAAGTTGACATCAAGGCGGCCCTCAAGGAACTCTCATTCCATGTTGGGGGCTACGTCCTGCACCTATTCTTCTGGGGTAACATGGGACCCGCAGATGAGTGCGGTGGGGAACCAGGTGGACGGCTTGCAGAGTACATAGAGAGGGACTTCGGAAGCTTTGAACGCTTTAAAAAGGAGTTTTCTCAGGCTGCTGTGAGTGCAGAGGGCTCAGGATGGGCTGTACTCACCTACTGCCAGAGGACCGACAGGCTCTTCATAATGCAGGTTGAAAAGCACAACGTCAACGTGATACCCCACTTCAGGATCCTCATGGTCCTGGATGTATGGGAACACGCCTACTACATTGACTACAGGAACGTGAGACCCGACTACATTGACGCATTCTGGAACATCGTAAACTGGAAAGAGGTCGAAAAACGCTTCGAGGACCTCTTCTAACTCCATTAATTTTTTAAGAACCCTATTTTTGACTCCCGGGTGGCATTCTGTGATACATAACATTTATTTTTAAATCACCATAAACATCTAAGAGTTACACTGATTCGGGAATGATTCAGATGATCTGGAACAGGGAAATGGAATGCATAAGCAGGGAGGAACTGGAGGAAATTCAGCTTAAAAGGCTTCAGGACACAGTAAGGAGGGCATATGAAAACGTACCCTACTACCATGAGGCCTTCGAGAAGGAGGGCGTGTACCCCGAGGACATAGAGTCACTGGACGACATCACAAGGTTACCCTACACCACCAAGGACGACCTCCGCAAGGTCTACCCCTTCGGGATGTTCGCTGTCCCCAGGAAGGAGATAGTGGAGGTCCACACATCCTCAGGGACCACAGGAAAACCCGTGGTATCAGGGTACACCAGGGAGGACATAGAGATATGGAGTGAGGTCATGGCCAGGGGCCTAACAATGATGGGCCTCACAGAGGATGACGTCATCCAGAACACCCATGGCTACGGCCTCTTCACAGGGGGATTCGGGGTCCACTACGGTGCCCAGAAGATAGGGGCAACCGTTATCCCCATCTCAACAGGGCAGACAAGAAGGCAGATAGAGATAATGAAGGACTTCGGGACAACGGTCATGATATTTACCCCCTCCTATGGCCTCTACCTCTCCGAGGTTGCAGCTGAGGAGGGCTTTGACCCTGCCGAATCCCAGTTAAAGGCCATAGGATTCGGGGCTGAGATGTGGACGGAGGAGATGAGGGCCGAGATAGAGAGGAGGTTCAATGCACCTGCCTTCAACATATACGGCCTCACCGAAATCATGGGCCCGGGGGTTGCAATGGAGTGCGGTGAGAAGAACGGTCTCCACGTTGCAGAGGACCACTTCTACCCTGAGATCATAGATAAGAACGGTGAAAGGGTCGGCCCAGGTGAAAGGGGGGAGCTGGTACTCACAACCCTCACACGGGTGGGGATGCCGGTTATAAGGTTCAGGACAAAGGATATAACCTCAATAGATTACGAGCCCTGCGCCTGTGGCAGGACCCTTGCAAGGATCTCAAGGATCACAGGGAGGGTCGATGACATGCTCAAGGTCAGGGGAGTTTCAGTGTTCCCCTCCCAGATAGAGAAGGCACTCCTCCGCATAGATGGTATTGAGCCACACTACCAGATAATAGTGACAAGGCCCCACCTCATGGATGAACTTGAGGTGAGGGTGGAGACCTCCCCTGAACTCTTCTCAGATGACATCCGGCAGATGGTGGAGACAAGGGACCGGATCGAGGAGTTCATAGAGAACGAGATAGGCCTCAGGGTTAAGGTGACCCTGGTTGAACCAGGCACGATACCCAGGAGTGAGGGGAAGGCAGTGAGGGTGATAGATAAGAGGAACCTTTAAAATATGGTGATACCATGAGGGTTAAGCAGATATCAATATTCCTTGAAAACAAGAAGGGAAGGCTCTGGAAGGCACTGAGTACACTTGCAGAGGCAGGTATAAACCTGAGGGCCCTGTCACTTGCAGATACATCAGAATTCGGGATACTGAGGCTCATAGTACCTGAACCTGAACGCGCAGCAGATGTGCTTGAGAAGAGCGGCTTTGTTGTTAAGCTGAAGGACGTCGTCGCAGTTGAGATGGATGACAGACCAGGGGGTCTTGCATCAATCCTCGGGGTCCTCAAGGACTATGACCTTAACCTTGACTACATATACGCATTTGTCCATGAAAAGAAGGATAAGGCGATACTCTTCTTGAGTACAGAGAACCTGGATGCCCTTGAAGGGGCCCTGAGGGATGCAGGGATTCGTATGGTCCCGCCGGAGGAGGTCTACTCCCTCTGATCGGAATATTCAACCCGGGCTGGGGGTCTACTCCCCCTTCACCCTGACATCCTCAACCGAGTACTCTATGCCCTCCTCTTCCAGTTTCTTTGTTATGCTTCTGCTCATCTTACCAACTGCAAGTACGAGGACATTCAGGCCCCTCTTTGCTGCTGCAAGGGCAGCATAGGGGGTTGCAAATTCAAAATCAACATTTAAGTTTAACCTGGTCGCGGCGGCCCGTGAAACTGTACCCATTATACCTATCCTGTCCTGGCCATAAGTGAGTTCCCTTATCCTTTCAAGGTCCGCTGCCCCTGAACCGCCCTCGGATATCGCCGGGAGAACTGCGATGGTCACCTTTCCCCTCTGGAGGGGTATGGTGCCGCTGAGTTCTGTGAGGGCCACATCCTCCCCCTCTGATGCACCTTTCATGACTATGGCGTGGGCCTCCCCGTTGGTCCTCCTCCTTGCGTAGAGGACGCCGTCGTCCATGAATAGTTCCACCTCATCACCTGCGTTGAGGTCCTCCCAGGCGATGGCAGGCCAGATGGATTTGTAGGAACTCATGTACTCCAGGACCTCATCGGCGTATTGCCTGAGGCTCACCGCGGCACTCTTGAGCTTCTCACCACCACGACGTGTTATCTTGTAGTGGGACCTTCCGCTTCCGGCCTCCACAAGGCCCTCTGCTATGAGGCTCTTTATGTTCTCGGACACCGCCTGGACCGTTATTCCCAGTTCATCTGCTATATCCCGTTGCCTGACATAGGGCTGGCGCCTCGCTATCTCACTCAGCACCTGGAAACGTGTAAGTTCACCCTTCTTTCTGAAAGCCTTCATCCCTTCACCTTCACCTTTTCTATGGCCCTGTTAAGGAGTCTTAGGAATTCTCCCTCATTTTCAGAGGGTATATATGCTCCGCAGGCAGTGGCATGACCACCACCGCTACCCCCCACTTTCTCCGCCACCCTCTGCATGATTGAACCGAAGTGTATGCCGTCAAATGCCAGGAGGCGGGAGCACCTAAGTGAAACCTTGAGGCCATCGCCGGTTTCAGCAAGCCCTATCATGGGCCTCCTCCAGTCACCGTAACCCAGGAGCATACCGGCAACAGTACCCACCACCGCGGGTTTCACCTCCCGGGCATGGAAGTACTGGAGATTATCCATATCCCTTATGAGTTCCTCCTCCATTATCCGGTCGAGGGTAACCGCAAGGTATGCCCTGTGTTCCCTGAGGACGTCCTCAAGTTCCTCCAGTTTTTCATGGCGATCACCCCCGATGATATCCATCGCAAGCTTCCACCTTGAGTTCCTGTTACACGCGTTTACTGCGGTTGAGAACTCTGAGAGGTCCCTGAATACCGTGTACCTCTCCTCTGATCTTAACTCGTAGACCTCACCCAGTATGAGCCTGGGGAGGTATTTATGGTACCTCCTGGGGACCTCGTTGACCATCATACGGTATATCTCATTGAAGAGTTTCCTTTTCTCGTCATCTGTAAGGTCACAGAGCCTCCTCTGGGTTTCATCGTTTTTCAGGGGTATACCAAGGTTATTAAGCCTTGCTATGCACTCGTTGGTATTGTTTGTTGTTGGCAGGGTGACATCCCCAAAGTATGAGAGGGCACTTACGATGGACCTGGTGTGTCTACCGTAGATTGTAAGGTCACTGCAGCACTCAACCGCACCCTCCCCTATGCTGTCCTCCAGGATCATCCGGTTGGCACCAACCATCTTACCGGTCCTGATGTTCTGCATGTCACCCACTGCTGCAAGGAGGCCCATCCAGCTGAGATCAGTGTATCCGAACTGCCTTGCAAGTAGATATGACAGGCCCCCACCTGAGATGCTGGTTGAACCATCCATTCCATGGAAGATGGGATTTATTTCAAGGAGCTCACCCCGCGGAGGTTCAAAGTTCCTCTTTCGCACTGGGGGATGGTGGTCTAGTATTAGAACACGGGAGCTCCTTTTCATGTTTTCATGGACCATCTGTCCGGATCCAAGATCACTGAAAACTGTGAGATCAGGGCCGTGTTCAACCTCAGGGACCTCATTGATGTTGATTATATTGATCTCATGGTCCTTCCCGAGGCCATCAAGGAGTTTGCTGAGGATGGTTGCCGCTGTTATACCATCACAGTCTGTGTGGCTGTATACTGTAACCGTCTCAGCCTCCTCAACCAGTTTACGGGCCCTTCTGAGCGCACCTTTAAGTTCGTCCATGTTCATTATCCCATACCCTCAGTTCTTCTTTGAGGACCTCAAAAGCCTTGCAAGTTTTATGAGGAGTTCACCCTTGCTCCCCTCATATTCAACAATAACCCTCCCTGATGATTCCCACCAGGAGGAGGGGTATGACTTATCAGATTCCATACGGGCTTCAAGCTGGAGTTTTTTCGCGGCCCTGAGTATTTCACTGGCACTTGGGGATTCAACCGCGTATTCAAGGGGCACCCTTCGCCCCTGGCTCCTTGACTTCCGTGAATCAAGATAGGCTGGCCATATTATCATTATCTACCCTCCATCATCCTCTCTGAAAGCTCGGCTAGCATGTCCCTGACCGTGTACCTATCTGGGGTGACTGCATCAAGACCATACTCCTCAAGTTTCCTGAGGGTTATGGGGCCTATTGCAGCCACGTGTATCCCCCTGAGGGCATGGATAAGATCCCCCTCCTTATCACCTGCAATCTTAAACAGGTTTTCCACTGTGAGGGGACTTGTGAATGTAACAGCATCCACATCCCCCTTTAGTATACCCTCTATCATTTCCTCTGCAGGTGATGTATCTGCCGGTATCCCTGAGTGGTAGGCCTCTGCAACGAGAACCTCCGCGCCCATCTCTCTGAGTCCACTCGGAAGAACCTTCCTTGCAGAGAGGGTCCTTGGGAGGGCCACCCGCATCCCCTGGAGGTCGTATTTTCTGAGGGCCTCCAGGAGACCCTCTGCGGTGTAATCTTCAGGCACCAGGTCCGCCCTGAGACCCATCTCAGATGCTGCACGGGCTGTCTTGGGCCCTATGACCGCGACAATACAGTCATCCCTGATTTTCTCATGAAAGTCCCTGCATGTGCTGAAGAGGGATTCAACAGCCGCAGGGGAGGTGAATATAACCAGGTCCCATTCAGGGGCCCTCCTGCACACCTCCCTGAGAGAATCTGTTTTCAGGATCCTCAGCTCGAGGGTTGGGGCGACAAGGGCCCTTCCACCGGCACCCTCGATCAGTTTAACAGCAGCGGATACCCGCTCAGCGGGCCTTGTGAGTGCTATGGTCTTACCCCTGAGACCCTCTAATTTTCCGGTAGACATTAACAACCTCACCCACCACTATGATTCCAGGCGGCCTCAGATCCTTTTCTGCTATGTCCTCAAGGGTGCCGAGGATAACCCTCTCATCCTCTGTTGTACCCCTCTCAATCACACATACAGGGGTTTCAGGTGGCCGGTGCTTCATGATCTCCTGCATGTTCTCCCGCACGTTACCCACACCCATGAGTATTATGAGGGTGTCGGCCCTGTAATCCCAGTGAACCTGTTTTTCAGGTTTTGTGGGGTCCTCGTGTCCTGTGACAACAGTGAAGGATGTTGCAACGCCCCTGTGGGTCACAGGGAGCCCTGCAGATGTGGGTACGCCCACAGCAGAGGTCACGCCTGGAATGACCCTTGCCTCAACGCCGGCCTCCCTGAGGGCAAGGAGTTCCTCGCCACCCCTACCGAACACGAATGGGTCGCCGCCCTTGAGCCTCACCACTGTTTCATGCTTCTTCCCTTCCTCGACCAGGATATTGTTTATCTCATCCTGTGTTTTGTGGTGTTCACCGGCCTTTTTACCCACGTATATCAGTTTTGCGTCTTCAGGGGCGTATCTGAGTATCTCCTCACCTGCCAGCCTGTCATACACTACCACGTCAGCCCTCTCAAGAACCCTTATGGCCTTGAGTGTTATGAGTTCAGGGTCCCCTGGACCCGCCCCAACAAGATAAACCACCATGATAATCACCTTTTTTGCTCTGAATCAGATCTTCATTATGCCCCTGAAGAATTTGAAGCCGTCCTCTGATCCGAGTATCATCTCTGAGGCCCTTTCCGGGTGGGGCATCACAGCACATACCAGTCCTGATTCATCGCAGACCCCTGTTATTCCATCAAGGGAGCCGTTGGGGTTTTCATCGTGGAACTGCAGCACGACCTGGTCGTTATCCCAGACCTCGCTGACGTTTTCATGGTAGTATCTCCCCTCTGCATGGGCAACGGGCATCCTTATAATTTCATCCCGTCTGAATAGCCGTGTGAATGGGGTTCTTGTGGTCTTAACCTGGAGGCTGGTCCACTGGCAGTTGAATTTCGGGTGCTCATTGATGGTGAAGACCCCCGGGACAAGGCCGACCTCTGCCAGGATCTGTGCACCGTTACATATCCCGAGAACAGGCTTTTCCTCCTTCACCAGCTCCTTAACAGCGTCCATAACTGGCGTTATGGCTGCGATTGCACCTGCACGCAGGTAGTCCCCGTATGAGAAGCCCCCCGGGATTATAACCGCGTCAAGGTGTCCCAGCTCCCGCTGATTCCACCATACATACTCGGGCTCTGCCCCGGCAAGTTCCAGGACATGGTAAACGTCACGGTCACAGTTGGATCCAGGAAACCTTATGACTCCCACCCTCATGTTTCAGCCTTCCATTTCCTTTATACTGAACTCGTAGTCGTGGATAACCGGGTTGCAGAGGAGGCGCTGGCACATATCCTCCACCTCCCTCCTGACATCCTCAGGACTCTCCTCATCCATGGTGAATGTTATTATGTCAATTGTATCGGTATTTTCAACCTCATATCCAAGGAGTGCCAGGGCCCTCTCAATGGTGGACGCCTCCGGGTTGAGCATACCCTTCTTGAGCCTTATTCTGACCTCAACCATAAATTTCATCCCATCACCTCAGATCTTAACGTTCCATCTTTCAATGTCTTCCCTGTCCAGTATCATCTCAGCAACCCTTCTGTAGGCGCTCACAACGCCCTCTTCTCCCCGTCGGAATATGTCCTTGTCCAGTGGTTTCCCGGTCTCCATGTCCCAGAGGCGGCAGGTGTCAGGGCTCACTTCATCCCCAAGGCGTATCATTCCAGAGGAATCCCTTCCAAATTCCAGTTTGAAGTCAGGCAGAATTATGCCCTTTTTCCTGAAGAACTCCACAAGGACATCGTTTATCTTAAGTGTCATCCTCCTTATCTCTGAGAGATCATCCCTACTCGCTATACCAAGGGCGAGGATTATGTCCTCATTGAGCATGGGGTCGCCGTGCTCGTCGCTCTTATAGTCCATCTGTATGATTGGGGGCTTGAATTCCTGTCCCTCAGTGAAGGGGAACCTTCTAACAATACTGCCCGCTGCAATGTTCCTCAGTATAACCTCTATGGGTATCATTTCAAGTTTCCTTGCAAGCATGCAGCCGGGTTCCGGGAGTTCCAGGTACTGGGTCGGCACACCGGCCTCCTCAAGGACCTCAAATATTTTGGCTGAAATAACAGAGTTATAGTAGCCCTTCATTTCAAGGGTGTCCTTCTTTTCACCGTCACCTGCGGTTATATCGTCCCTGAACCTCACGGCAACGATTTCAGGGTCATCTGTCATTAGAACATCCTTTGCCTTACCACTGTAGAGTGGGCCGTCTATTTTCACGTTCATGCTATCACTTTTAAAGCCTTGAGATTAAGTCTCTCCTCTAAGACTTATATATGTGTAAATCTTATTAGAGTTATATTACGATTCAGTTTATATAATCTTGTGAACCTTATCATGCTTCTAAGGGTGATTGAATGTGTGGCATTGTGGCTTGTATACTCAAAGATAACAGAGCGGCGCCGGTACTCCTTGAATGCGTCAGGAGGCTTGAGTACAGGGGCTATGACTCTGTAGGTATTGCAACGGCAGACCCAATGATAAATATCAAGAAGGACAGGGGTAAAATCGACGAGGTGGACTCAGAACTGGATCTCGCTGATCTACCAGGTAGCATGGGCATAGCCCATGTCAGGTGGGCCACACATGGTCTTCCAACCGCTGAGAACGCCCACCCCCATACAGACTGCACTGGGGAGATAGCGGTCGTTCACAATGGGATAATAGAGAACTACCTGGAGGTAAAGGAGGAGCTTGAATCAGAGGGCCATGTCTTCAGGTCCGAGACAGACACAGAGGTGATACCACACCTCATAGAGAAGTACATGGATGAGGGTATGGACCTTGAAGCCGCAACAGCCACAGCACTCAGTAAACTTAAGGGCGCATATGCCATTGCAGCCATATCCTCAAGGGAACCCGGCAGGGTTGTGGGTGCAAGGAAGGAGAGCCCCCTCATAGTCGGTGTCGGTGATGGCGAGTTCTTCCTGGCATCTGATGTCCCGGCCATCCTGAACCACACCAAGAACATCATATACCTGGATGACGGCGAGATGGTCATAATTGACGGTGATTTGAGGATAAGGGACCCTGATGGTAACACGGTGAGGAAGGAGGTCCATGTAATTGACTGGACAGCGGACATGGCTGAAAAGGCAGGATACGATCACTTCATGATCAAGGAGATACATGAGGAGCCAGGTGCCGTCAGGGACACCCTCACAGAGATGGATGATGTTATGCGGGTGGTGAAGGAGATAGGTGAGGTTGAAAGGGTATGCTTTGTTGCCTGCGGGACCTCCTACCATGCATCACTGGTGGGCAAGTACCTCTTTGAGAGCATCCTGGGCATACCCACCGATGTCATCCTTGCAAGTGAGTTCAGGTACTCTGCACGTGCTCTCACAGACAGGACCCTTGCAGTGTTCATAAGCCAGTCAGGTGAAACAGCAGACACCCTCAATGCCCTGAGATCAGCAAATTCAAGGGCCAAGACCCTGGCGATAGTCAATGTCCTTGGAAGCTCAGCAACAAGGGAGGCCCAGCATGTCCTCTACACCAGGGCGGGTCCTGAGATAGGCGTTGCAGCCACAAAGACCTATGTGAGCCAGCTCACCATTATATACATGCTGGTGGCTGCCATGGGCGCCCCTGAGCTCATTGAGAAACTTGAAAGGGTCCCTGCTATCATGGAGGAGGCCCTTGGGGATGAGGACAATATAAGGGCACTTGCATCCCGCTACAGCAACGTGAGCGACTTTTTCTTCATAGGGCGTGGATTCTCCTATCCAACAGCCCTTGAGGGCGCCCTTAAACTCAAGGAGATAACCTACATCCATGGGGAAGGTTATGCTGCAGGGGAACTGAAACACGGGCCCCTGGCACTCATAGATGATGGGGTGCCTGTTGTTGCAATCTCACCCCCCGGGCCATGCCATGATAAGACCCTGAGCAACGTTGAGGAGGTCAGGGCGAGGGGTGCGAGGGTTATAGGTGTTGGGAGCACCCTTGATGAGGCCCTAAGGAAGGAGGCCGATGACTTCATAGGCCTGAGCCCTGAGGTCGATGAGGTAATCTCACCCCTTGTGTACATTGTTCCCCTGCAGCTGCTCTCATACTATGTGAGTGTTGAGCGGGGACTTGACCCTGATAAGCCAAAGAACCTTGCAAAGTGTGTAACCGTTGAATGATGGAGATGACAGGAACCATAAAGAAGTACTATGGGGCCCTGACGCTCTTATGCGTCCTTACAGGTCTATTGTTCCCCCAGTTTTCAGTTTTCTCGGTTTACACGCCCCTCCTTCTTGCATTGCTGGTGTTCTCCCTTGTTATTGAACACAGCCTGGAGGACTTTGGGAGGATCATACAGCACCCCCAGTTCCTTGGACTGGTCTCTGTGTCCAATTTTCTGTTATACCCGCTTCTGGGGTTCCTTTTTATTAAGATATTCAACTTTAGCGGTGATATCGTCGCTGGAATCATACTACTCTCATTTGCACCATCCCCGGTTGTTGCGGCCCTCTGGACGGAACTATCCGGTGGTGACGGCACCCCTGCCCTTTCAGCTGCCCTTACATCCATGCTACTATCTGTTGCTGTTTACCCCGCTGTCCTCTACATAATGGGTGTGGCATCACTTTCGGTGGCGTTCAGGGTATTTGAACTCCTTGTCTTCACAGTGTTCCTGCCCGCGGTGGTTGCCCTAATTCTGAGGCTTGAGGAGGAGAGGTTCATACCTGCAAGAAAGACCCTTAACTTCCTCTCGGCGATACTGGGGCTTGTTATAATCGTTGTCGCGGTTGCCCACATGTCAGGTTCAGTGAGAATTGGGGGTGTCATGGAAATTGTCATTACGGTGTCTGTGATGCTACTTGCAGGTTTCACCTACGGCTTTATTCTAGGAAGGCTGAGAGGGGATGATGGGGCCGCATATGTTTACACTGCTGGTATGCGTGATGGCGTGATCCCTGTTGGCG
>NZ_JASFYE010000009.1 GCF_030055425.1 Methanothermobacter sp. | reverse complement strand
CTGTTAAGTGTGCTTTCCATAACCCCTGTTGTTGCCTCGATTATGGCCATCACCACATCATCCTTGCACATGTTGTAGGTGGACTGGGCTATGTGGTGTGATATGTCACCGACGCAGTACGCCGGCACCGTGAGTATGTTGCCATAGTGCACCCCATCATCAATGGCGGCCTTCACCGTCCCCTCCATCTCCTTCCTGTAGCGGGACATGTACTCTCTCACATCAAAGGATTCGTGTCCATGGTCGTCCATGAGTTTTGCCTGTGCCTCAACAGGTTCCTGGTAGATGTATTTCACCATCTCTATTTCCTTCTCTGCCGCCTCTGCAGCGGTTGCCCCGTTTTCAATTTCATTTGCGAATACCTCTCCAATACCATAGGAGGTGTTCATACCCCATGACTTTGCTGAGAGGATCGCCTGTTTGTGCATCTCGGGTATATCTGTCTCCCTTAGGATCCTGTTCACCACGTTGCTTGTGCTTCCTGGCATGAGGGCGAAGTCAACCACACAGGTTGGCCCATAGAATCCTCCATACCTTCTTATTGCCTCCCTTCCTATAAGGGCCTCTGCCCTTCCTATTGCATCTATGAATGCCTCAAGGCTCTTCTCAAATTCGCTGTCCTCGTCCCTCAGTATCTCCAGAACCACAGGTGTCTGGTAGTGTTCAACGAATGGGTCATCCTCTGGTCTTATGGTGTCTGTAAGGCTGTCAAGTATCTCATAGTGGGCCTTCACTGAGTCCTTGTGCAGGTTTATCACCGCCTCGCTCTGTTCTCCGACAGCCTTCATGTCCTGCACGACGTCCAGGTAGGCCTTTGTATCCTTTATTTTAAACTCCTTTCCCCTGTTCTTTTTTATGGTTTCCACATCGGCTTTCTGGGCCATCATGGCCTCTTCTACCATTTTCTCATATAACTCAGCCATTAGATCACCTTCGGTAGAAATGTCTCCCGGATCAGTCCCCGGTTGACCACATTCTACCAATATTAAATAGATCACCTTCATTAATATCAGTTTCTAAAAGTTACAAGACAAAAGTTTTAAATAAAGGTTGTTTTCTTGAAAAAATTCAGTTTATCATGATTATTAATTGAAATTTTTTGGAGTTGGGGCAAATATGAAGTGGCAGCAGACACATATAGAGTTACGGTGATGGCATGGAGGTTGACTTCAGTATGGAAAACATCAGAAGGTGCCTCTGCCTTGAGTGTCCCGTCCAGAGCAGGAGTCAGTGCGTGGCAGATAAAAAGAAGATAATGCTCCTCATAACCCAGCAGGACCTTGACAGTGCCATGCGCATGGACACCGACAGGGTTCCAGGGGTCTACTGTTCCATAGGTGAGGCCATTTGCAGGGATATAGATCCCCATGAGGAGTGCCTCTGCAGTGGGTGTGAGGTCTGGCGTGAGCACAGGTTATCTGAGGGTGATGTATCTGAGTACTTCTGTGTCAGACAGAGATAACTTCGTAATATAGATGTATAATGAAGTTGGTCCCTGGTGTGGAAAAATGGCCAGAAATGACATATCTGGACCGCCACATATATACCATAACAGCAATAAACCGTAAAGTTGACTTGAAATCTTTCACCCACCAGAGATATCTGTAAGTGACATCATAGAGGGATGAGTCAGTCAGGTAGGTGACATCATAATTTTACCGAGGTGAAACATATCCAGCTATCACACATATCTGTAAGTGACATCATAACCGTTCTCACACCCACCTGCAACCTCAGGTGCAGGTACTGCTTCTTCACCCCAAGAAACTGCAGGGAGTATGATGCAGGGAGGATAGCAGACCGGGTCCTGAAGATCAGTTCAGAGGAGGGTACAGACAGGGTGCTCATAGCCGGTGGTGAGCCCACACTGCAGAGGGACCTCCCTGAACTCACAGAGGCCCTCAGTCGGGACCTCCATGTGACCATATCAACCAACGGCACAGGATGGGAGATCCTGAGGGATAGTGCATTCCACGAGGTCCACGTTGACCTCAAGGCCCTGGATGACAAGAAACACCTGCAGCTCACAGGGAAATCCAACCAGGCGGTTCTTGAGTGCATAGAGAAACTCACTGGTTCAGGTAAACTGGAGGTCTCAACTGTCCTTGTACCTGGAATCGTGGATGTTGATGAGATTGAAAAGATAGCAGAGTTCCTCTCAGAGTGGGACGTCCCCTACCGCATAACAGGTTATGTCGGCTACAACAACAGCCTGGGTGCCAGGAGGCCAGGGGATGATGAAATACTGAGGGCCGCAGAGATAAGCAGGAAGTACCTCAGCAGTGTCTCAACGTCACTGGACTTCCGGAGGCATAAGAGGAGAAGGATGGTCCTTGACCACATCTGAACAGATGATACTCCATCAGATGTTGTTGGGTGTTCTGGATAGCATTTCCCATTTGAGGCATCTGAAAAGGTTATGTTCCATCAGATGCGCTCCTCTGCGATTAAAATCAAAAAATATATAAATGGTCCTGCTTTTATATTGACAGTAGTTGGGGATCTTATGAAAAACGCGCTGATTCCGGTTATGGCATTATTCTTGCTGGTTATGGGTGTTTTCACTGCAGCGGCGGTCAATGAGACAGGAAACAATTCATCAGTGAATAACACATCAAGTCCCCGTGGGGGTGTGGTGCAGCCACTTTCACTGTGGTCATCAGTAAATGTTGAGCCATCCACCATCAGCCTCGGAACGGTACCCCCTGATGGGACTGAGCGGAGCTACCCGGAAGCTGTAACAGCAACTGTCAGCTACATTATTGCCTTTGGTGATACCCTCTCTGTGAGGGCATCAGGCAACCTTGTGAATACCGCCAACAGTTCACTCACAATACCACTATCCAATTTCAAGTTCAGCACACCCAGCCTAAGCAAGAGGTCCTTTACGACATCCAACCAGGTCATAATGACATACTCTGGGTGGGGATCCCGGAGTGTCCCCCTCAGCCTTTACATAACTGTGCCCCCATACACGGATCCCGGCACATACTCAACAACCCTCATCTACACCTCAACCTGATTTTGTGAAAATGGTCACGAATATATTAATTATATGTTTCCACTGTCACCAAATCTCGAAAGATTTATATACTGGGCCGTGACAACTAATTATATCTGAAATTAACTGGTGATATATATGAGGGAAAAGATAATGGGTGTAATCCCGCTTATAGTTGCCCTGATGTTTGTGGTGGCACTCGGTGCATACAGTTCACCATCCTACGCGGCAACGGCAACACAGACAGTGACCGTTACTGTGCCAGAGGCTATTTCAATAGTAGTGCCTAACGTTAACTTCGGAGTAGTAGATGCAGGAACCACAGGTACAAGCCCTGACTTCACGATACAGAACACAGGTAACGTTAAGATCGACCTATATGTCAATGCAACTGATTCAGCACTTAGAAGCGCAACTGCAACAGATATCATTGGTGTAGGTAACCTCACAATAAACAGCAATTTTGCCAACGGATATGTCCAGATTCCATACGCCTCACCGATAAAGATATACGACAACATGAACAAGGCAGCCCAGGGATCAGGTACACCTACCACCTGGACAACAAACATGAAACTCGTGGTGCCATCATTCACAGAAGACGGCGCATACTCAATAAACCTGCTCTACACTGCAGTTAAACACAACACTGCACCTTAAACATCTCCACTTTATTTTTTGGAGAAATACCTTTTCATTTTCCATTCATTAACTATTTAATAAATACAGTCAAACTTTTTCTAGAGGTTGATAACCATGAAACCCAGACATCTAACTGCAATTCTCATATTTCTCTTCATCCTGGGATCAGCGGCGCCGGTAATCGCAACCGGACTCTGGGCCTCACCTGCAGACTTCAGATACAACCTTAAACCTGGCCAGTCAGTGAGTGGCGAAATCACAGTGAGAAACATTGGTAAGGAAGAGGTGAACGTCAACGTAACAAAGAAGAGGCTCCTCATGGACAGCGTTAACCTGGTATACTCCGACAGGGGGATAGCCCAGTGGATCACCATAGAGGGCAACACGTCATTCAAGCTGAAACCCGGCGAGTCAAGGAAGATCAGGTTCACAGTGAAGGCACCAGGGAAGATAAACTACCTTGACGCTGCAGGGGCAATCGTCATAAAGGGTCTTCCTGTGCAGAATGTTACCGGTGGCATCCAGATAGTCCAGGGCGTTGAACTAGTCGTGCCCATCTACGTGGGGCTCCCGGGACCAATAATCGAGTCACTGAAACTTGAGGACCACAGCGCACCCAAGGTTCTCCTGAGCTTCATGCCAGGTAAATTCACATACCTCCTAAAAAACACGGGTACGGTGCAGGCAAACATGACAGGGGCCATTGAACTCACCGGTATAACAGGGACGCAGAGGGTCCCCATTGAGGGTGTGGTATACCCTGAGGACAACTACACACTTGTTGAGACCTGGAAGCCGGGTTGGATAGAATTCGGACCCTACATTGCAAAGACAGAGATAAACTATGGCCGCTACCACCAGACAAAAACCATAGAGACATCTGATACCGTCATAGTGATACCTGCGTGGCTCATAATCCTCATTGTGCTTGGAGCCGCGATCTGGGTGATCCGCAAGAAGGAAATTGAACCCCCAATCTCAATCAGGATAGAGAGGAAAAAATAAACTTATTTTTTTATTTTAACCTAATAATTCCCTGCGAAAAAGTAATATAGTGACTCTAATATATTATCAGATGGTGTTGAAATGGGATACTCTCTTGGGATCAATGGTGCTGAACTGAATGTGCCGCCAGGTTCAAATTTACTGGTCATGGGGGATATATTCTCAGGGAAGGATGTGCTTGCAAGGTCATTCATAAGAGATGGCCTTGAAAACAGTGAGATATGCGTTATGGTCACACTCAATGACACCGCTGACAAGTTAATGGATGAACTAAAATGCGATAAGGATAACCTCTACATAGTGGACTGTATATCCAGCAGGTTCGGTCCGGTGACCCCCTCCTCTGATAACGTTTTTTTCATTGATAACCCCATGAACCTTGCCCATATAATGGTCATGGTCGAGGACCTCATTGATAATGGAAAGGAGGGTGGCGTGAGGGTTGTCATTGATTCAGTTTCCACACTACTCATGTACTCCCATCTCAAGATTGTCTTCAAGTTCCTGCATATGCTCACGGCAAAGATAAGGTCCGCCGGGGCTGTAAGTTTGATGTTAATTGAGGACAATGTGCATGATGATATGGAGGTGAGAACCCTGCAGCCACTATATAATGGGATAGTTCATTTAAGTGATAATATGCTAAAAATACAGGGTTTTACAAGACTTGAAGGTCCCTACCGCATCTCTGACGACTCCTTAATTTTTAATTTACGCTAAAGTCAGCGAGAACCTCCTTAATTGAATCATTTTTAATCCAAATTATTATTAAATGGGAAAAAATATAAATTGTCTCTGTGGTTTCATGAAAAAGGTTATAATCATAATCCTGATTATGGGTTTTATGGGAATCAGCTGGGGGGCAGATGAGTTAACCTCAAGTGGGCAGGGTGTTATCACTGAACTGGAGCCAGTCGGAGCTCCCTACACCCAGTCAGGAGCGATACAGTTCCGCTGCGTCACGACAAACCCTGGACCCCGTAACAACATACCGCCATCAACATGTACACTGACAATAACCTACGGGAATGAGTTAATCAAAACCATAACCTACAGCGTGCCCTCACTTGCAAGGGGGGAATCCTACACCTACACCTGGAACACCACAAATGTGGATTTCCCATATGACTCGTTCAAGACCGGGGGGTCCTATACCATAACCGCATACTGGAGCTACAGTGGCGGATACAACTCAAAAAGCACGGAGTTCCAGTCCATCCCGACTGGCTGGCCAGCCACAGTTGCTGCGGCCATGATGTTACTGTTCCTTATCTATATTAGAAATCAGAAAAGAAATAGATGAAGTTATAAGTGTAAGATTCAGAGAATTCCTCATCAGGTGATATTCTTGGGTATTTCCAGCGGCACAATAATGACACTGATATTCTCAGCCCTACTGTTCTTCATATCACTCATTGCACACAGAAAGCGCTGGTGGTTAACGTTCTATGTTACAGGTTCCGTTGCATTCATGGCAGCCATGATAGCATCCTTCATTTTAACGGGGTTTGACATCACCATAATGAGTATCGAGGCACAGAACATTGCTGGCACAGCCACCCTTCTTGGTATAAAATCCGTTTACCTCCCACCCAACGCATTCATCTTTCAGGACCCTACAGGGTGGAGCATCTTCGGTATTGGATTTGAGTGCTCCTCTTTAATTGAGATAAGTGTCCTCATATCTCTCCTGATATTCTACCCGGGCTACAGCCGTAAATCCAAGGTCAGATATGCCTTCATAGGGGCCACCATGACCTACATGGCAAACTTAATTAGGATGTTCACGATAATATACATTGTGAACATTTTTGGTAAATCGGCCGTCTACATTGCACATGCAATAATAGGCAAGCTCATATTCTTCCTGTTTGTAATACTGCTCTACTGGTACCTCCTTACAAGGCCCACGGTAAACCTTGTTAGAAATAGAATAAAAGCTGGAAAATTTGAATGATTTGGTGTTAAAAATGCAAGACCCCCTATGGGTTTCAATGATGGTCTGGGGGACCTGGCTCCTTGTGGCAATTATAATAGATGGGGTTCTCCTCCCCATAAAGCTTGTGCTGGCAAGAAGGTCACTGAAAAACCTTAACAACCATTCTGTTGGAGAGGATGACCTGCCTGAGATAACCATTGTTATACCCTCCCACAACGAGGAGGACACCATCCACGAGTGCATTCTATCCATAATAAACAGCAGTTACCCCTCTGAAAGGATGCAGGTAATCGTTGTTGATGATGGATCAAAGGACGCCACCCGAAACGAGATAAAAAGGGTCATGGTGGATGCCATAATGGCCGGTGTCAGGTTTGAGTTCATTGAAAAGATACACACCGGCAAGGTCCACACCCTGAACACTGGACTCAGGAAGGCTGAAGGGGAAATCATATTCACAGTTGATGCCGATGTTATACTTGAGAGAAATGCCCTTAAAAATATGGTGAAGGTGTTCCTTGCAGATGAGAAGGTGGGTGCAGCCAGCGGTTACATAGAGGTCCGCTGGAACCCCCTCAGGACCCGCTTCCGGGAAAAATTCTTCTCAAGGTGCGAGTTCCTTGAATACCTCAATTCATTCAACTTTGAAAGAAACTATCAGTCATGGATTGACTCGCTTTACACCATGTCAGGGGCCTTCTCGGCATTTAGAAGGAGAGTCATGGGGTCAATCGGGGGTTACTGGCCGGTTACCGTTGCAGAGGACATGCATGTCACAATGATGCTTCACAGAAAGAAAATAGATGTCGTCAATGTCCCTGATGCAATTGGATACGTAAGTGCAATAACCGATTATGATACACTCTACTCACAGAGGAGTAGGTGGGCCCGTGGCCAGCTGGAAGTTGCTGCGATATCCTGTAAAAATGATTATGATGAGGACAGAACCTCCCTGATGGACATCCTGAGTATGATAAGGGATACGGGGAACCCAAAGCTTATAGGACTGATTTTTTCATACATATCAACTCTTCTGAAGGATTCCGTTGAAGACCTCAAGGGTAAGAGCTGGCGTTACTTTGACCTCATGGGCCTTCTGAGAATACTCTTTGTTGACCATACCATCGCCTTTCCGCGACTCCTGTGGCTCTTTGTTCTGATACTGCTTCCACTTATGGGCCTCTATATTCAGGTCATCCCCATTGTAATGGTCCTCATGTATGTATTCTACCTCCTCATGGACCTCATAGTGACCATCTTTGCCTATAATTATTCATCCAATGAAACACGGCTGAAGATAGAGGAGGCTATACCATTCATTATTCTAATGCCAGTATACAGAATCATCATATTCTGCTTCAGGGTATCTGCCTTTCTACAGGCCCTCAATGAACCGGCAAACTGGAGGGTCCAGGGGCCCATCAATGGAATCAAAAATGGTGCAAGTGACATGAAGGATAACCTTGCAAGGAACATAGAAGCCATGATAGTGGGTCTCTCAGGATCCTATTTCTCAAAAAGGAAGGGAAAATGATTGACCATAAGGTGTTATGATGATTTCAGTAATTATCCCGATGTACAATGAAGAAGAAAATGTAAACAGTACCCTTGATGCTGTCAGTGAAATTCTAGGGAAAAGTTATTCAGATTATGAAATAATTGCCGTTGATGATGGAAGCTATGACAAGACCCCAGCATTGCTGGATAAAAGGGCCTCAGCTGATAAACGCATAAGAGTTCTAAGACATGAAAACAATAAGGGGATGGGTAATGCCCTTAGGACCGGTTTTAAAGCCGCTAAAGGAGATGTGATAGTTACAATGGATGCAGATTTAAGCTATGATCCAGTTTACATACCCATCCTTGTAAGGGAGACAGAAAAGGCAGATATAGTGATCGGATCCCAGTACATGCCCGCTGGTTCAACAGAAAACATACCCATCCATAGACTTATACTGAGCCGCCTGGCCAACAAACTTGTTGGATTTTCCCTCAAAGAAAATTTTAACACCATCACAGGAGTGTTCAGAGCATATAAGAAGGATGTGATAGATTCAATTAATCTGGAGTCCGATGGAACTGAAATAAATCCTGAAATTCTTGTAAAGGCAAATGCAATGGGTTACAGTATCAGAGAAGTTCCAGTTAAACTGAAGGGACGGGAAAGGGGAAAATCAAAGATAAGAATAAAATCAGCCATCCTATCCCACCTCCTTTTCGCATTCAATGAAAGGCCCATGATATTATTTGGTATTATAGGTGCCATCCTGTGTACCCTTGGGATCATGAGCGGCGTTTATCTCTTTACATTATACTTGAAGCAGGAGCTTGACCCTACAAGGCCCTTAATGACTTTCATGTTGCTTACAATCCTATCCGGAATTCAGATACTCTCATTTGGGTTTATAGCGACCCAGGTGACCATGCTCAGGAAGGAAATCTACATCACACAGAGGGACCTCAAAATAATCATGAGTTCACTTTCTGATAATTCTGAAAAGCCCGAAAACACCGGGTATGATGCTGGTGAGGATCTGGGAGTAGAAGAGTGAAATGAGAAGTGCAGTGGATGGATTCACACCCTTCAGACCCAGAAAATAGATAACAACAGCGTCCGATGATCCAAGACCGTTGAGTGTGAAGGGAAACACAAATGCCAGATTCATTATAGGTGCTATTGAAAGGATATATGAAATGTCCACGTTTACACCAAATGAAAGGCAGACGATATAGAACTGTGCATAGCTGAGAAGCCAGCCAGCAAATGACAGAAGTATTGCCTTAAACTTCAGGGCTGTGGATGAAGCATAGAATGCGCTCAGTTTCTCATGACAGAGTATCTTTCCTGTTTTTGAATTTAAAAGATTCACCAGCCTTCTCCAGGGGAAAATCCCTGGCCAGAAAACCATTATTGCAAGTAATATTGCTGATAGGCCAGAAACAACTGTAACTGCCAGCATTCCCGTCCAGATCGCAGCCACCGCCCCCATGATGAAGACAGATAGAAGTGCTATAACCTTATCAAGGACGGTTGTTGAGAGCATCTCCTCCTTGAGTCCATGCCAGCGATAACCGTAATAGGTTCTTGCAATATCTCCCATACCACCCGGTAGAAATATGTTAAGGGCCAGGCCGGCAAGGGTCAGACCATATGCGTCCCCATATGATATTCGCCGATCACCATATTCCACCAGCATCTTCCATCTCCAGGCCCTCATGAATATACTGAAAGGAAGCATAAGCACCGCAAGAAGAAAGACTGGCCTTATGCTCAACATACTGTTTAGAAAATCCTCTTTATTTATGATATTGAAAAGGAAAACAAGTATCAGGACCGATACAACCCCTTTAATTAAAACATCTCTCCTCATCGAAACCCCAGCACATCCACAATCAATCTCTTCTCATCCAATCTGTCATAGTAGAACGCATGGAATATGAGGTTATAGCCAATCCATATGATCCTTCCCTTGCCGATCTTCTGAATACCTATCACCGTTTTTCCATTTGATGATGCTATATTATCCATTTTTCCATTAAATGCCATGTAGGTGGCGCCATACCATGGTCCCCCATCCTCAGATACAAAATTTGAGAACTTATAGGTCCTGTTTCCATACTTAATATCAAATCTGGATGGCGCGGCACTTCTCTGTATGGTTGTATTAAGGAAAACCGTGTTGTCAAGGTTGTAGAGGACCCCATCCATATTTCCAGATGCGTCAATCACCAGTGTACCCCCATTTTCAACGTAGTGTCTGAGCAGATCCTCAGCAGCGTTTCTATCATGCCACCTGAAGTTGAAGAGGAATAAGTATGGGTATCTCTCAAGTTCTTCAATGGAATAGCTGTCCACATAAAGCGATTTTCCAGCATTGATTCTGCCCGCACCCATGAGTTCATACTTCAGATTCACCTTAAAGTCCAGAACATCCTCAAGGTAACGGTGCCAGCCGGTTCCAACGTACAGTGCCCTGATTTTACTGGGGGGTGTTCCGTTTCTTGCATAGATCACTGTGGACCCATCACTGAAAACCGGGATGTAAGATGATGAATTTATCGACCTGAAACTGAAATAGTAATCATATCCTCCCTTTTCAAGTTCATGAACAACATACCTGCTGTCATTGTAGGTGGGCATTATGTTAACATCCCTCTTAAGGTACCAGCTGTATGCAGGCCAGTAGTCTGCAATAAGTTTACTGTTCTGATATTCAAAGTTCTCCCTGAAAAAATCAGAAGCCTTAATCACGTTTCTATTTGCATTTTTGGAATCCATAAGGTCCCGATCAACATCCAGATGATCCATATAGTTCAGAGCAGAGGACACGAGCAGAAGAATTATGATCGGATAGACGATCTGGGTATAACTGTATCTGAACCTTTCAAGAAGACTCCTGATTCCCAGTACTAAGAAATAAGCCAGGGCAGGCATTAATGTGATAAAGTACCTGTCAACCTTGACTGTGTATGTGCTGTGAAAGTTAAGGAAAACCATCAGCCATAAGAAAACCATGAGGTCAAGGTCAAGGGATTCTCCATCATTGAATTCCCTGTAGAATATTATTATGCCTGCAAATATAATGGCATCGCTGATCAGGTATGAAAACCTTCCAAAGGTTAAAACAAAACCGACTGTGAGAATTATCAGAAGGATATGCTGGAACTTAAAGCCCCGATTTGAAATTCCAAATGCATTTCTCACCTTTTTCCTTATCCTTTCAGCTTTGATGCCCTCTTTAATGGTTTCAATGAGGTATATCAGCAGCCCAATGAGGGGTAAAATGAGGATGTATGTTGCAGGACCCTGTTCATTGAGATAAACACCATAAGAGGGGATATTTTTGACATAGTAAAGAGGATCTGGAATGTACTGGACCCTCTCGGATTGTAAAGTCTCTGTAAGTCCAACCGTGGTTGTGAATGGTAGAAATGGGTCAGAGTGTGTGAAATAATACAGCACAAGAAACGGTGAGATGAGGAGAAAGGCAAAGGTTATACCTAAAATTATCTCCCTGAAGTTCCGAAGGAAGGTCCTGTGGACGATTATCATGAATGCTATTGGCAAGATAACAAAGGCTACATTGAACCTTGTAAGAAATGCCAGTGCAGTAAGGGGAAAAGAAAGATAAAAATACCCTGGGTCTTTCCTGGAGGCCAGGGCTGTTAAATAAATTGCCCATATTGAAAAGGATATCGCAGCTATATCGGTATAACCAACTGAGACCCACTTAAGAACTATCGGTGAAATTCCATAGAGAATGGCCCCTGCCAGACTCTCATTTTCATTGAAACGCAACCTCATAAGAAGAAAGAGGCCAAGAACTCCAGTTATGTGTAAAATGAGGTCAAGATAATATATTGCCGACTCATGAACATATCCAAGACGGAATATGATTGAGAGAATCACAGAAAGCATGGGTGGTCTTTCAAGTTCCATGTACCCCATCCCCTTACCTGCAAAATAAAGTGCGTTTGCAAGGAAGGTGTAAGTATCCCATAGAGGACCTATGGAAAGCTGCAGGTGAATCCTCTGAAGGCCTATCCACAGGACCGTAGCAACCAGAATGAGAGTGTATAATACTTGCAGATATCTCCTGTTCAAATCATCACCACTGAAACGCGGTTTTATTTCCATGACTCCCTCAATGGATCTTTAGACGACCGGTTTATATTAATCATTCCATCTGTCATCCAGAATGAGGATTGATTTCAGTATTCCGATTTTAATTTCCATCACATTTTATAAATCACGAAGATTTAGTGTTTATTAAGTATTACATAACATCCATATTAATGCAAATAAGTAATAACTAATCTTTATATATTAAGAATATCATTATTTTTTATGAAAGAATTGATGGAGGTGAAAATCGTTATGAGAAGACAGCATTTCATTGCTTTCATTGCCCTTCTCATTGCCGTAACACTGACAGGTTCGGTGAGCGCAGCGAACACAACCTGTGAGGTGGGGGTGGATGTAAAGTACGAGTACGCCGACGACAACGGCCAGATAAACCCAGACATACAGGAACTCACAGACGAGAACGGGACAAGGATCAACTTCACAAGGACCTTTGACCCGGCAGCCAACATCACAAAGATCATCTTCAACTACGGGAACATCACAAACACCACAAGGTTCACCATAAAGATCAGGGCCCCAGGTTACAGGGAACTCTCACACACATTCCAGCTCACAGACTACGGGACAAAATACGCCGCTTACCTCCCCCTCCGGATGAACGCCACAGACGCCTACAGACTGGGAAGGGAGATCACCAGAAAGGCTGACCAGATCCTGAACTTCACAAAAACAGGTGATGTGCTGGTTATAACAACCGCAGGGACAGCATATTACAGAAACCAGACCACAGAGGACGTCCTTGAGGGTATACTCAACCAGGCCCGTGGAATGGTGAGCTACGGGAAGGGTAACCTCCTGATGCTCAGAAAAACACGCCTCGACCCCCTGGACTTCGCATTCATCGTAAGGAAGGGGAACGACCTCATAGCCGCATACTTCAAAAACGCCAGCATGACACCCATCTACGTTGGGACCGTATCACAGAACATGACACTGGCACAGTACCAGGCACTCCAGAAAAAACTCGGAAGCGACACATTCCCAATAGCAAGCCTTGCCAACGCATGGGCAATCGGACTATCACCTGACATACTCAGGGAGGCAGCATTCCATGGACACGTCTGCCTCGGTACCATCAGCGGATATGCAATGATAGAGACACTCCTAAAATACTACCCTGCAACCAATGAATTCGGACTTCCACTGGAGGGTGTAAGTTACCAGGTTGTTGGTGTGCCCGGTGGATCAGACGATGACGTCTTCATATACGCCATGGACGCAACACCAGGTAAGAGGGCCTACGTTGGTTTCAACACAACGGCCGACACCAATATTGTTGGATTCATCAGGTGGAACTCAAAGACAGAGACAGGAACCCTCATAATAATGGCCTACAGTCAGCAGGAACTGATAAACAAATATAAACAGGAAACAGGGGACACAGCGGTCTCTGAACTCAAGTTCAATGCATGGGCAGTTAAAAAACTCACAACAAGTCCCGAATCACTTGTGAAGATCCTCTACGCATTTGACAACCTCACACAGGACCAGGTCAACTATATCATGGGATATGAACCCACCAAGGGTAACACAACCATCAGTGCAGCCGGACTCGACCTAAACTACATACTGAACCAGACAAACCTTGTGAATGCAACACCAGCAAACAGAACATACAGCACAGGAAACCTCACCTACAGTGACCTCAAGAACATCGGGCGCCTTGCAGCCGAGAAGGCCGTGGAGCTCTTCAGGGCAATGGGTATAAACCTTGAAAAGGATGACTATCACCTTTTCGTGCTGACATCCGCGGGTTACGTGAGGATCAACGGCCAGGACACAGGGGCGGTCTGGGATGGAATATTCGATGTGCTGGGATCAAGGTTAAGCAGGAAGACACTCCTGCCTGTCCATGCGCCGCTATGGGGTCAGCTGAAGTTCGACTTCTGCCTAATCAACGGGACCCAGAAGATAATCAAGTCAATGTACTACAACCTCACAACAGGGACATTCACTGTTCAGAGTTCAGCAAATTACATAATAGAGGATGTGCTACCATATGATCCGCCATTCGACGTCCTCATGGGCTGGCTCTTCCACAACCATGTCTGTGGTGGAAGCTCCCCTGGTTACCTAATAGCAGACTACATATTCCAGAATTACCCCAAGGGTGAGAACGAGAAGTACATCTACGTCACAACGCTGGACAACTGTAAGGATGACATCCTCTTCATGCTCCTGGGGGTTTCAGCTGGACAGGGAACCTACCATAACCAGAGGCTGACAACCGAGGAGACAAGGCTCGAGACAGAGGGCGGTATGAATGGAATGGTGGGCTACATAGTGGTATGGGATGAGAAGACCAACACAGGAAGGGTTGCAATCATCACCTGGCAGGGCCCACGCTTTGCAGCCGGATCCAACATGTATGAGGAATACATCAGGCTATACAAGCACGACTACTCATCACCCAACCTGCTATCCCTGCCTACAATCAGTACAGCGGCTGAGCGATTCATAAACAGGGAAGAGCTCAACATACTCCTCTCAGGGGGTACAGGGTCCATGAATGCGCTCCAGTACATATTCAGCATCCCAGCAAACAGGACACGTGAAGACCTCATCCCGGTGAACAATGGTGGAAGTCAGAACGGAAACCAGGGTGGTGTGCCGGTTATACCCGGCGGCTCCACAGGTGGTTCAACCGGTGGTTTACCCTCAGGTTCCCATGGTACCGCAGGGCATGCAGGTTACACACCGGGTGCTGAGTACAGTGCTTCACCGGCTGATGTGAGTGCAGCATCTGAAGTTTCAGAGGAACCTGCAACAGCTGAGGGTAAGAAGGCCTATGAGGTTACAAATGCAACCTCCACTTCCGGCGGCGCTGACTCCTCATGGTACGTCTATGGTATCGTGGGCGTCCTTGTGGCTGCTGGACTTGTGGCCTTCGGATTCCTCAGGGGCGGAGCAGGAAAGTAACCCCCCCCATTTTTCTATTTTTCATCACACCCTGTCAAGGAAAAATTTATACATATGCATCCCTCATATTATCATGGAGGTTTTAAAATGAAGAGGGGTGTGTCATTAATTCTCGTTCTCGTCCTCATGCTGATGCCCTGCTCCTATGCATGGAAGACCGTCACCCACTATGACACCGCCGAGGCCATCTATGAGAAGCTCCCATCATCCAAAAGATCAAAAATCAACATCAACGCCATGATTGACGGATCCAATGACCCTGACGAAAAGTTCCATGACACTGTAAGGCACAGCTTCCCCAGAAGCTTTACAGAGGCTAAAAAATGGCTTGACAGGGGTAGAAGCGCCTACAGAAGCAAGAATTACAGGTATGCCAGTTACTGCTTTGGTGTTGCAAGCCACTATATCACAGACACTTTTTCAGCGCCTCACTGTGTAAGTGGAGAGTCATCCACACTACACAACAGCTACGAAAAACAGGCCACCTACCTTGCACCCGGAATAAGCTACGTCTCAGGGGACCTCTACAGCCTCATGCAGCGGGGCTACCTCAATGGAAGAAGCGACTGGTCACGGTGGACAAAAACCAAAAGCAGTTCAATAGTCCAGAGGGACCTCAATATGGGGACCAGTGTAGCCTACAGGGCCATAAACCTTGCCACGAATTAAAAACCCAATTTTAATTTTTTTTTTCTTTAAGACGAACCAGATACCTAAATCAAAAATTCAGAACTCTAGAGACCTGAAGTCCAAACTGAGGCAGATAATCAAAAAAAGTAATATACATAAGTTCTGAACTCACCTAGAAGCTGAGTTCAGAAATCCTTTCCATTGCCCTCACAGTATTTTTAAGGGAATTGAATGCTGTTAGCCTGAAGTATCCCTCACCGCTCGGTCCAAAGCCAGATCCCGGTGTTCCAACGACCTCTGCCTCGTTGAGTAGCATGTCAAAGAACTGCCATGAATCCATGCCCTCAGGCGTCTTTATCCAGATGTATGGTGCGTTAACACCACCATAGTACCTCAGACTGGCACTTTCAAGGCTCTCCCTTATTATCCGCGCATTCTCCATGTAGTAGTCTATTGACTCCCTTATCTCCCTCTGGCCCTCAGGTGTGTAAACGGCCTCCGCGGCCCTCTGCACAGGGTAGGAAACCCCGTTGAATTTTGTTGTCTGGCGCCTGTTCCAGAGCTCCTTCAGGGAGTGCATCCTTCCCTGACTGTCAGGGACCTCCAGTTCCTCTGGCACCACAGTGAAGGCGCACCTTGTACCTGTGAAACCGGCGTTCTTTGAGAAGCTCCTGAACTCAACTGCAACCTCCCTTGCACCCTCCACCTCATAGATGCTGTGGGGTATTCCATCCTCCTGTATGTAGGCCTCGTACGCTGCATCGAAGAGTATTATGCTGCCACTGTCCCTGGCATAGTCAACCCACTCTGCGAGTTGCTTCTCTGTGAGCGCTGTTCCTGTGGGGTTGTTGGGGTAGCAGAGGTATATGAGGTCAACCTTCTCCTCAGGGAGGGCTGGTATGAATCCGTTCTCCTCTGTGCATGGAATGTACACCAGACCGCTGTACCTTCCATTCTCATCTGCGGGACCGGCCCTTCCCGCCATCACGTTGCTCTCAACGTATACCGGGTAGACAGGGTCTGTTACAGCGACCACATTGTCCTGTCCAAAGATCTCCTGGATGTTTCCTGTGTCACACTTTGCACCGTCACTTATGAAGATCTCATCTGGTGAAACCTCAACACCCCTTGAGGCGTAGTCGTTTTCTGCTATGGCCTCCCTGAGGAATGGGTAGCCCTGTTCAGGCCCATATCCCCTGAAGGTTTCCTCCTGTGCCATCTCATCAACGGCCCTGTGGAAGGCCTCCACCACCGCAGAGGGGAGGGGCCTTGTAACATCCCCTATACCCATCCTTATCACATCGGCGTCGGGGTTTTTCCTCTGGAAGTCCTCCACTCTCCTGTTTATCTCAGAGAATATGTAACTGCTTTTAAGCAGCAGGTAGTTTTCGTTTACCGTCACCATGATTTAACCTCTCAGAAACTAATTTCAGGTAGGTCCCTGAAGAAGAATGATATTATCATGTAGTATACGGGAGTTAATAAAAATTGCTGTATAAACAGCTGCAGTCGGGATGGGTAATAAAACCAGTTACAGTACTCATTAAAGATACTGGAGGCCATCAATAGGATGCATATATTTATTTAAATGATTTACATTCCTCAACGAACTTCCATGCTCCCTTGATTATAATAATTGCCTCTTTCTGATCTATTTCTGAAAGAATACCATAATCAGCCTCTTCCCTATCTTCATATGCCCTCAGAAGTATGTCAAATATCTCCTTCTGGAATCCCCCATTCTTTACGAATTTGAGTCCAAACTGTGAAATCAATCCCCTGTGAGTCTTCGGGTAAATGTTCCTCCGTGATAGCAGCGCTCTTGCTGCAAAGAACATTGCGTAGTATGCTCTGCTTACAGCATCTCCATAGAATCCATGTTGGCACAGTGTTCTGGCAGCCTCAAGTTTCCTGACTGCCTTTTCCATTAAAATTTCCTCATCACCCAAGCACCACACCCTCTTTCCTTATTGTGGAGATGAAATGGGTGTCCCCCAGAAACCTGTATTCCTCCGGGGAAATGACCTTAACTGAAATATGGACACCTGTGCTGAGGAGTATATCGCGCGCCTTCCTTATGACCTTATCCTTTATTTCAGTTTTTTTTGTGGAGATTATGATTATGTCTATATCAGAGCCCTCTCTATCATCCCCCCTGGCAACGGACCCGAAAAGGATTATTTTTTCTATTTCAGGATAATTCAGTGACTCTGAAAACTTCCTGGCAAGTTCAAGTCTGTTCATCATTACCCCCCCAGAACGAAGTGTGAACCCGAAGATCTACTGACAGTTTCAGATCTTTTCGCCATTATAATTAAATTTATGTGTGCTCGCAGTAGAGTCTACCTGTTTAATCTGTCCACTGAAAGACGATCTCGCTCACAGACAAGCCGTGCGTCTTCGACGTCTACCTGTTTAATCTGTCCACTGAAAGACGATCTCGCTCACAGACAAGCCGTGCGTCTTCGACGTCTACCTGTTTAATCTGTCCACTGAAGCCTTCAAGAAAATGGTTGAAAGAGGTTCCCATTCATTTATGGGCATAATAGAATACCAGTCTCTCTCCGGATGAATCCACCCTGGCAAAGCCGAATCTTTCAAGCTGTACCACATCATCAACCTCAAGTTCTGAGGCATCTCCCTCAATGACACCCTCAATCTCTGAGGCGTCAGGCATCACAACCACTGCCTTGAGGGCTGATTCAGCTGGAACCCAGTGTATCATCGCTGCCTGCAGCTTCCTTGCCTCCTCGATGCCCTCACTGTGGTATCTGAGTTCACCATCAGAGTAGATCACGTTAACAGCATCTATTAACCTGAGAGGACCCTCCCTGAGGTCCCCGCGGGGGAGGTACACGTCTCCATTCAGCTCGAGGATGCGGTTACCCAGTTCAGGTTTATCAGGGTGCAGAGGTCGTTCAACCCTGATGGGTCCTGGCAGCCCCCCTATTTCAAACTTAACAGGGTCTGCCGCGAAGAAGTACCTCCTGGCTTCTTCCTCAAGTATGTTCCTGTTGAGACCGTAGATCTTCTTCCAGCTCATGGTGGAGTCCGCTATCTTGACACCGATCTCAACCATGAGTTTCCTTATCGCCTCAGGCCTTATACCCCTCCTTGCGATGGCCCTGATGGTTCCAAGGCGGGGGTCGTCCCAGCCAGAGTATTTGCCCTCGATTATTCCCTCCCTTGCCCCTGATGTGCTCAGTGCAATGTCATCCATCTTAAGGCGCCCGTAGTGTATGAATACAGGGGGCTCCCAGCCCATGTGCCTGTAAAGGTACTCCTGTTTTTCACTGTTTGCAAGGTGGTCCTTGCCCCTGAGGACATGGGTCACCCCGAGGAGGTGGTCGTCCACTGCAACCGAGAAGTTCATCATGGGGTACACCCTGTAGCGTGTACCTGTGCGGGGGTGTTCGGCCTCCACTATCCTCATTGAAACCCAGTCCCTTATGGCCGGGTTGGGGTGCTGGAGGTCGGTCTTAACCCTCACAACCGCTGAGCCCTCTGGCATCTCAAACATCTCCCTCCAGCGCTGGAGGTTCTCCCTGACCCCCAGTTCACGGCAGTGACAGGCCATTCCCTCATTTTTGAGTTTTCTGAATGCCTCGGGGGTGCATGTGCATACGTATGCCCCGCCCCTCTCTATGAGCCTCTCTGTGTACTCATAGTAGGTCTCCATTCGGTCGCTCTGGATGACGGTCTCATCCCACTCAACACCAAGCCACTCCAGGTCAGAGGGGATCATATCATAGGCCTCCGGGTCAACCCTTCGGGGGTCGGTGTCCTCGATTCTGAGTATTAACCTGCCATCATACATCCTGGCGTATTCGTGGTTGAGGATGGCTGCCCTTGCATGGCCTATGTGGAGTGGTCCGCTTGGGTTGGGGGCGAACCTCAGTACAACCTCACCCTTAACATCAGGGAGGTCCCTGAGTCCCTGTCTCTTCTTCTGCTTCCTCTCCCTGATCTCAAGGCCTAGCCTCTCCATTTCACTCTGCTGTTCCTCAGGTGTTAAACTGTTAACCTTCTCAACAGCAGCCTGAACAGCCTCCTTAACCTCAGGGGCCCTCCTTCTGAGTTCAGGTTCATTGCTCATAACGGCCCCCATGACGGCGCCAGGGTTTGCCTTTCCCTTATGCTTGACAGCGTTCATGAGTGCGTAGCGGTAGACGAGGTCCTCCACCATCATCACCTAGTGTTCCCTTTCAAGTACAAAGTCAGCTATCCTCATGAGTGCGTCCCTTGCATCTGAGTCTTCAAGCACCTCAAGGCGCTCCTTGGCCATCCTCACATAGTCAAGGGCCACCTCATGGGCATACCGGGTTGCCCCGTAGCGTTCAAAGATCTCTATGGCCTCAGCGACACGACCCTCATCACCTGATCCAAGGATCGATATGAGCCTCTCCCTGTCCTCCTCTGATGCCTCCTCAAGGGCCTTTACAACCATGAGGGTCATCTTGCCCTCTGCTATGTCACTGCCCACAGGTTTGCCCAGGGATTCCTCATCACTCACCACATCCAGGTAGTCGTCGTGTATCTGGAATGCAAGGCCGATGAATTTGCCGTAGTCCTCCAGGGCCTCAACCTCTCTCTCTGATGCGCCACCCATTATGGCACCCGCCTTTGTCGCTGCTGCAATAAGGGCTGCGGTCTTCTTGTAGATCATCTCCATGTACTCATCCTCTGTGACATCCAGCCTCTCCTCAAAGCCCATGTCAAGGGCCTGGCCCTCACATATCTTAACGCATGAGTCAACCACGACTGCAAGGGCATCCTTCACCCTTTCTGAGTCCCCGTTCCTGATGACAGCCTCGAAGGCCTTGGAGAAGAGGACGTCACCTGCAAGTATGGCCATGGGTTCACCCCAGATGACATGGACGGAGGGTTCCCCTCGCCTCATCTCATCATCATCCATTATATCGTCGTGGATTAGTGAGAATGTGTGTATCAGTTCTATGGCCGCAGCCACCCCTGCAGCGTCCCCAGGGTTTCCGCCTACAGCCTCGCAGCTCAGGAGTGCCAGTGAAGGTCTTATCTTCTTACCGCCCGCTGTTATGAGGTGTTCTGATGCCTTAAGGAGCGTATCAGGTGTTATGTCGCTGATGCACTCCATTATCTTCTTATCGGCCACTTCAGAGTACTTTCTGAGAATATCTAATACTTCCGTCATCGGATACCTCCATTAAATACCTGTGCCTGTCCATTCCTCAAGATGTGTATGTCGTTACCCAGCTTGTAGCCCTCCTCCTCTGCTATCTCGGCGTAGGCCGAGAGCATGCTGAGGTCGCCGTGGGCTGGTATTATGTGCATGGGGTTGAGCATCCTTATGAAGTCCCTGTGGTCCTCCCTACCTGCATGCCCGGAGACATGTGCATTTGTGTAGATCCTTGCACCGCTTGATGCCAGGCGACGCTCCATGAGGTTCCTGTTTGCAACGTTCATGGGGTTTGGTATGACAGGGGCTGATATCACCACATTGTCACCCCGCTTTATCCTGAACTGGGTCTTTGCATTGGCTATCCTCGGCAGCAGAGCATCGGGTTCCCCCTGGTGACCTGTTGTGATGAGGAGGTAATCCTCACGCTTTGCCTCTGCACGTGCAAGGGCCCTGTTAACAGCCTTGGGGCTTCCGTATATGCTGGCATTCTCCGGGAGTTTGAGTATGCCCATGGCCTCTGCGAGTCCACAGTATCTCTCCATTGACCTTCCAAGGAGGAGCATCTGCCTGTCGCTCTCTGATGCTATGTCACTTATGGCCTGTATACGCTCCATGTGGGAGGAGAAGGTTGTCACTATCATCCCGTTCCTCTCCTCAAGGGGGTTCTTCATTATATCCTCAAGGACTATCCTTGCAACCTTCTCTGAGTGTGTCTTGACCTCCTGCTTCTCGTTGGCCCTGGTTGTTTCAACTATCATTGCAAGGACGCCCTTCCTTCCAAGTTCCCTGAGGCGGTGGTAGTCCGGTGGTGGTGATATCTTCTGGTGATCGTCGAATTTGAAGTCAAGTGCATAGACTATTATACCCTCCGGTGTGTGGAGTGCTGCTATAACCGACTGTGGTATACTGTGGGTTGACTGTATGAACTCCAGTGTTATCCCTGGGGATATCTGGCACTTCTCACCTGCATTGAGGACCTGGAGTGTGTTGAGGACATTGAACTTCCGCTCTGCCTTTATTGTCCTCTCTATGAGTGCTATTGTGTAGGGTGTTGCTATTATGGGGGCCTGGTACCTGTGGGCCAGCTTTGCAACCGCCCCTATATGGTCCAGGTGGCCGTGTGTGAACACTATTGCCCTTACCTTTCCATCAACGTCCTTCATGAGTGTATCATCGGGTATGACGCCCCTCTCTATGAGGTCAAGGCTGTGCATCCTTGCGATGTCCGTGTCCTCATGTATGTGAACCCTGTCAAGGTGAATCCCCATGTCAAATATTACAACATCATCCCCCACCTTAACGGCGGACATGTTCTTACCTACTTCCTCGTATCCGCCGATCGCTATTACTTCTACGCTCAAATTATTACCTCCTGGCGTATTTTATTGTTTCAAAGCCCCTTTCATTTAGCCATTCTCTGGTTCGGCCCATTATTATGACCTGTGAATTTTTGAGATCGTCAAGTGTTTCTGCACCTGCAAGGTACATGGCGGTTTTAAGTGCCTCGTTGAACCTTTCAATTACCCTTATAACGGCCCTGTGGCCCTGGCCTGCAGCTTCAAGTACCGGGAGTGCTATTCCAGTCATTGTTGCACCTAGGGCTATGGCCTTTGCAGCGTCAAGTCCGCTTCTTATACCCCCTGATGCAATGACAGGTACGTTTACTGACTCTGCAACCTCCACGGTGCTTGCAGCGGTGGGTATTCCCCAGTCCCAGAACAGTTCACCCATGTATCTGTCGTCTGCACGGTAGGTTTCAACTGCGGCCCAGCTGGTGCCGCCTGCACCTGCAACGTCTATGGCCGCCACACCACATGATTCTAGTTTTATGGCGTCCTCTGAGGATATACCTGCACCTGTCTCCTTGACCATTACGGGGACATCCATGGACTTCACAATTGATGATATGGATTCAAGGGCCCCGGTTGAGTCCACGTCGCCCCCTGGCTGTATTGACTCCTGTAGGGGGTTTAGGTGCACTGCGAGTGCATCTGCGTCTATCATTTCAACTGCCCTCTCGGCATATTCTATGTGGGAGCTTCCAATGTTTCCTACGAGCATCGCTGATGGGGCCTCTTTCCTTGCTATGGCGTAGGTCTCCTCAACCTCAGGGTGTTCAACACCTGCCCTCTGGCTTCCAAGTCCAAGTGCAATTCCAAGTTCCTCTGCGGCCCTTGCAAGTTCCCTGTTTATTTTGAGGGCTGCAGGGTGCCCGCCTGTAATTGCACTTATCATTATGGGTGATGAAAGCTCTTTACCCAGAAAATCCAGGCCTATATCTATCTTTTCCCTGTTTATCTCAGGTATGGCCCTGTGAACTATTTCAATTTCCTCGAAGCCTGTGCTCTTCCTGTACTCCACGTCACAGCTTGTGCACAGGATTAAATGCTCCAGTTTTCTATCCGAAATCATTTTAACGCCCTTCAAATTTCCCTTAATTGATAATCCTGAACTATGAGGTTATGATCGTGTCTTAATTCCCTTAATTGATGACCTGAATCCTTATGATCTGGCTTCAGATTTTTCCCTTAACTGTAACCCTGAACTATCAGGTTATGATCGTGATATGAATGATTTATTTTCTGATCCTGGTGCCCCTCACAGACTCTCCACGTAGGGCCCTCAGGATATTTCCAGGTACGCCTGCATTTATTATCTCTGACTCTATACCCCTCTCTGCAAGGACCAGGAGTTCCCTCACCTTACCAACCATTCCACCTGTAACGTCGGTGTTAAATGTCCCATCAAGGGATTCGAGGTCATCAAGGGATCCTATAATATCGAGAAGCCTTGCATCAGGGTATTTCTTTGGGTTTCTGGTGTAAACCCCGTCCACATCTGTTCCAAGTATGACCCTCTCTGGCCTTAACCTGATGGAGAAGTGGTTTATGAGCTGGTCCCCTGATATCACAGAGAACCTAACGCTGATGTTTAAGTCAAGGACCACGTCACCGTAACTTACAGGGACCATCCCCTCCTGCAGGTAGGATTCTATCATTGATAGATCAGCATCCCTGATACGGCCATTTTCTGCCCTCATGAACGCTGATGGGGGTATGGAGACCGCCGGTATTCCCTCATCAAGGAGTGCGTCACAGATGTGTGTGTTGAGTTTTCTGACCCAGTTCTGTGTGAGTGCGGATCCAAATCTCCGCTTTCTGAATTCCTCCTCATCCTTTATTTCAGATCCTATCCTGTATTTTCCTGCGAATGGGTGGCCAAATGATCCGGCCCCATGTATTATCATGAGTGATGATGGTGAAGCTTCTGCAATCTCTGAGGCTATCCTCTGAAGGTTTTCTGAATCTATTTCAGGTTCCTCAGAGTCCTTTCTGGTAATTACACTTCCACCTACTTTGAGAATGATCATAAGATGCCCCTTTAAGTGATAAGAGTTTTACCGGATCAGGCCCTCCTCTGAAAACCTGGCCTTCATTGCATTCCAGTTCCTGTTAAGGGCCTCAGCAACATCTTCTGCGCATCCAGGGCAATATGCTATTATGCTTCCGCCTCCCCCAGCACCTGTGATCTTGGAGCCGGCTGCACCTGCACTCCTGGCCTCATAGACCATCATTGAAAGTTCCCCTGTGGACACGCCCATGGCGTCAAGGAGCCCCTGGTTTATGTTCATGAGGTCCCCTATGGGTTCCGGGTTGTTGCTCAGGAGTGCCCTGTATGCCCTCATGGTTATCATCTCAACCGCATCCATGATTCCATCCATGACATCCGGGAACCTGCTTCGGAGCTCTGCGACTCCTGCAACCATCTCTGCAGTGTCACCTGAGTGGTCCAGGTGCGCTATTACAAGATCATGAAGCCGCGCATTAACCTTTTCCACATTCCTCTGACTGTCAAGGTACACCAGACCGCCATATGTGCTCACTGTGGTGTCAAGGGGACTTGCGGCTCCCTGGACTTCCAGTTCAACCCTGTGGGCCCTCGCAGCGGTATCCCCTGGTTCTGATTCCCTTTCATGGTATCCATCAAGGGCCCCTATGAGTGCAACTGTGAGTGCCGCTGATGAGCCAAGGCCCGACCCCACCGGTATCTCCATTTCGATCTGGATACTGAGTGGTGAGCCGTCATGGTATAGCTGGAGGGTTCTCCCAACATAGTCAAGAATACCCCCCCTGGGGCTGGATTCGGACCTGAAATCAACTCCCAGGGATGGTATGGTAACCCGGTTTTCAGAGAAATCCCCCAGGGTTACGGTCACCCTTCTATCTATTGCAGCTGCAATCGCCGGTTTCCCATATACAACGGCATGTTCACCAAAAAGAATGGCCTTGGCAGGTGCTGATGCCCGTGACTTCAAGGTTTCACCTTCAGCCTCTCAGGACAAGGGAGGCATAGCCCACAACTGAACTCTGATCCCCTGTTATATCACCACTCGTGGCATACTTTAACAGCCTGCACTCACTGGCTCCGAGCATCCTGGATGCTGTGATGCTGGCGGCCACTGGCCCGTAACCACACATGGTTGCATTGAGTTCCATGATAACACCGTACATACCTGTATCATCCATTTCGGTTATCCTCTCAATTATCCTGCTGTCAATGGATCCGGCAACATCTGCGGGGCTGTAGTGGGTGAAGTCTGTGCTTGCAATGACAACCGCGTCCCTTTCTGTCCTCTCAATCGCTTTCGCCACTGCATGTCCAACGTCTGTGGATGTCTCCTGGTCCTGCATCCACATTGTGATGGGGACCATTCTGAATCTATCTGTGAAGTACTGGATGAATGGTACATGGACCTCACAGCTGTGCTCTCCGAGGTGGGCGGTCCCATCAATATCAATGATGCCTGATTCCCTTACAATGGCCTCTGCGAGTTCACTGTCAATATCCACGACACCGAGGGGTGTTTCCCATGCTCCCCTCTGCATCAGTGAGACGCCTGACCCCATGCCTGTGTGGTTGGGGCAGATTATCACGAATGTTTCAGGTATACCATCTGATACCAGCTCATGGTAGGCGTGGGCTGCCACAGGTCCCGAGTACATGTAACCTGCGTGGGGGGTGATCACCCCCTTTATTTTCCTGGCGGAACCCCTGACTGGCAGACCACCTGGCCCCAGTTCATGGTTGAAGCACCACTCAATTCGCCTTCTGAGCGCTGCAGGGTCCCGCTCATAGAAAGCTCCCGCCACTGCAGGTCTTCTTATCATAGAACCACTCTAAATTTTCAGTTCAAATTCAGTGGGAGGCACATCCAGGTCCTCATCCTCCTTTAGCACACCCTTCTCCCTGAGAAGCTGCCTTGCCAGGAGCCAGTAAACAAGGGCTATGGCCTTACGGCCCTTGTTGTTGACGGGTATTGCAATGTCAACATTTCCAAGGAGGTTCTCTGTGTCGCAGAGTGCCACAACAGGCAGGCCTATCTGTTTGGCCTCGACTATTGCCTGTGAATCTGATCTTGGATCAGTGGCAACCAGCACCTGTGGTTCAATGAACTTTGCATAGTTGGGGTTTGTCAGTGTCCCCGGGATGAACCTGCCTGGTATTGTCCTTGCACCTGTCACCTCACCGAATTTCCTGACAGGTTCCTGTCCATACTGCCTTGTTGATACGGCCAGTATATCGTCTGGTTCATACTTTGCAAGGAACTTTGAGGCCGCTATTATCCTGTCATTTGTTTTCCTTATATCAAGGACATAGAGTCCATCTGATCTTACACGGTAGATGTATTTCTCCATATCAGCTGTCTTCTGCTGTGTTCCAATGTGCAGTCCTGCTGCAAGGTATTTGTCTAGTGGTATCAGTAGTTCTGACAATATATCACCTCAGTAAGTTTGATGTTAAAATGGCAGTTCAGCCATGGTGGAATATGGAATCTCTTCCTGTATGCGTATGAGTTCATTAAGTTTGGCTATCCTCTCACCGCCTATAGCGCCTGTCTTGATAAGTGGTGCGCCGAATGCCACTGCAAGGTGGGCTATTGTATCATCTGTTGTCTCACCTGACCTGTGGGAGACCACAGGGGTGTAACGGTTCTCACGGGCAAGTTTGACTGTCAGGTAGGTGTCTGTGAGTGTACCTATCTGGTTTGGTTTGATGATTATACCATTGGCGGCACCCATCTCTATGCCCTCTCTGAGTATCTCCCTGTTGGTCACGAAGATGTCGTCACCGCAGATTATGCAGCGGTCCCCCACAAGTGATGTGAGTTCCGCGAAGCCCTCAAAGTCGCCCTCATGGAATGGGTCCTCAACATAGTACATGTCATAGGTTTCGATGATCTCCCTGACAAACTCTATCTGTTCACCGGTGTCCTTCTGGACCTTCTCCTGTTTGTAGACGTACTTTTCAAGTTCAGGGTCCCAGAATTCACTTGCTGCAAGGTCCAGTGATGGCCTGACCTCAACGCCGAGTTCGTCTGTGACCTCCTCACAGGCTGTTACCTGTATATCCAGTGCATCATGGTTTGACAGGCTTGGCACCCATCCGCCCTCATCACCCTTACCTCCCGTGAAGGAGGGATCCTTTTTCTGTATGAGTTCCCTTATCTTCTTGTGGACTGCTGCATTTGCAAATACCGCTTCTGTTATGTCCTCTGCACCCACAGGCACCACAAGGAATTCCTGTATGTCAGGTGCGTTCTCTCCAGCATGGGCTCCCCCGTTTATCATGTTGCCCAGGGGGTATGGTATGGCGGTTGCAAGGTTGCCGCCCAGGAACCTGTAGAGGGGCATGTTGTATGATGACGCGGCTGCCCTGGCGGTTGCCATTGAGACGGCAACCACAGTGTTCCCTCCAAGTGATGAGAGATTCTCGGTTCCATCAATCTCCTTTAAAACGAGGTCTATGTCCTGCAGGTCAACGGCATCCATTCCTATGAGTTCTGATGAGATTATATCCTCAACCTCTGTTATGATCTCATCAACCCCACCTGATGGGAAGGCGGTAACCTCCCTGGAACCTGTGCTTGCACCGCTGGGGGCCGCTGCCCTTCCAAAGCCGTTCCAGGTTATAACATCAACCTCAACCGTTGGGTTTCCCCTGCTATCAAGAATTTTTCTTACTCTAACATCTTCAATTATACTTTCCACAAAAACACCTCACAATAAACTCTACATTGAAAAATAGTGGTTTATTAGAGTTTATCTGTCTCTTCTAACATCCAGTGGCATTACCTTCTTTTCAAGTTCCTTCCTGGCTATATCAACAGGGTCCAGTGACTCCTCGATCTCAACCTGGGGCCTTGCACCCATTGATATCTGGAGTGCCCTGGCACCTATTAACCTAGCCCTTTCAAAACGTGTGAGTTTTTTTGACGCCATTTCATTGCCTCCAAGAAAAACTTAAAATAGAGGTTCTTGGATTGTTTTGATGGGACCGCCGAGATTTGAACTCGGGTCTCCAGCGTTCCGGTGCTGACCATCCCCGTTCCAGTTGAAAAGCACTGAAACTTCTTCAATGGCTGGGAGGATGGACCAAGCTACCCTACGGTCCCCTACCATGTCTCAACATGTGAAATTAACATTCGTCTGCAGCAGTACCTCTTAAGACCCAGGTCATCAAGGACATCCTTTGGGTCCTCTCCATCAGCCACTCTTTTCTGATACTCATTGAAATAGGCTGATACCGGTTTTCCGCAGCTTAAACATCTTACTGGAATCATACTGAATCATTCTACTCTTTAATTTTATAAAATAAAAATATATAAAGTTATCGCTTGATCTACCTGTAACTCTTCTGTCTCCTTGCACGGGCGCCGCGTCCACCGTACTTCTTGGGTTCTGAACGCCTGGGGTCCCCTACAAGCATTGTCCTGTCGTACCTGACAAACTTCTCCTTGAGGTCCATGTCCCCTGTCCATTCCACGAGGCCCCTGGCTATGACCATTCTTGCAGCCTCTGCCTGGCCCACGATTCCGCCTCCGACGACCTTGATGTTTATGTCCACATCATTAACGATGTCACCGGCCAGCTGCAGTGGTTCCATGATCTTGAGCCTTGCAAGTTCAGGGGTGTAGAGTTCCACAGGCACCTTATTGATCCTCACTCTACCCTTACCTTCGCTTATGGTTCCCCTTGCAATGGCGGTTTTCCTTTTGCCGCTTGTGTGAATAACCTTCCTCATGATTACACTCCCTAAGTTAGAATTTAGCGCCCAGAAGTTCTGAGATTTCTCCAAGCTCCATTCCCTTCTTTATGTTACCTGCCCTGGCCTCAGGTATTTCAACCATTTCTTCATCCTTGAATTCCCTTGGAACGCCAACATATGCCTTCAGTCCCTTGAAGGCCTCTCTGCCCCTTGATTTCCTGTAGGGGAGCATTCCCCTCACGGTTCTTCTGAATATGTCGTCGGGTCTTCTCGGGTACTTGGGACCCATTCTGCGGGGGTTTGATATGCTGGCCCTGTCAATCCTCTGCTTGTACTTGCTGTATGCCCACTGCTTTGAGCCTGTGATTATGATTTTCTCAGCATTGAGGACAACCACTTCCTCCCCTTCCAGGAGTTTCTGGCTGACCACGCTTGCCAGTCTTCCAAGGATATGTCCTTCTCCATTGATGATCATGAGCAACACCTTTATTCTATTATCCTGATGTTCTTTATGGCTGGATTCTCTTCAACGATCTTTCCGAGTGTCAGGCACTCTCCACCAGCACCCTCTATCTTATCCCTGGCTGTCTGTGAAAACGATAGGGCGACAACCTGAACCTTATGGTCAAGGCTCCCGCTTCCAAGGACCTTTCCAGGTACAACGACAGTTTCATTTTCATCTGTGTACCTGTTTATCTTGGAAATGTTAACCTCGGCCCTGTTCCTTGTGGGTCTTTCGAGCCTCCTTGCAACGTCCTTCCAGATCGCCGCGCCCTCCTGGGATGATTTCTTTCTGAGGTTGCGTATGAGTTTTATGAGATTGGGATTTGTCTTGGTAATCTTCCTAGCCATGGCTTAGCCTCCTTCACAAAATGTTATTACCCTTTCTGCCTTGTCTCTGAGGATGTCACATGCCTTAAGAAGGACATCCTTAGGGTCAACTGATCCGTCGGTCTCTATCCTGAATATGAACTTGCCTTCCTCATATCCCACAATTATGGCCCCTTTATCACATGCCCTCACACAGCTCTTGCACATTGAACAGTTTTCAACGTCAAGTACCTCAGGTTTCCCTGATTCCTCCCCAAGGACTCCCCTTGGACATGCATCCACACATTCCAGGCACTCATCGCATTCCTCTGTGAATGTTATCATGGGGTAGTACTTGTATGCGCATGCTGTTGTGGGCTCCCACTTGGCATGATCCCTTCCCACGCCGAGCTGTGCAACAGCCTCCAGTTCAACCTCATCCTCATCCCCCAGCTTCACCAGGGGGATATCTGGATATACAGGTTCGACTGCAGGTGTCTCTGATAGAAGATCCCTGGAGTAGACGACACCGGGGCCCTTCTTTTTGAGTGTGAATGATACACTGCATTCAGAGCAGTATTCCTCACAGTCACACTCATCAGGCATTTTCAGGCCCTCAATGAATTCAGGGTCAGCTTTGAGGGGTACCAGTCCAAGCCTGTGGGCAAGTACCTCATCAAACATCCTGGCGTCGTTCCTGTACATGTTAACGTACTCGATTGCCAGTTTTGGGACCTCCATCATGCAGATCCTCCTTATGGCGTTTATGAATGGAACGGTTACGCCAGTGACCACAAAGACCATTTCGGTATCAGTTTTTTCCTTAAGAGCAATATCCATTTTAGACCCTTCTTCCCCTCTTACCTCCAGGTCTTCCTGTGCCATCATGAGGTATGGGAGTTACATCCTCAATTTTGCCTATCTTCATTCCTGCCCTTGCAAGGGCCCTTATGGCTGCCTGTGCACCTGGTCCTGGTGTTCTTGGGCCGTTTCCACCTGGGGCCCTCACCTTGATGTGCAGGCCGACGATACCCTTCTCCTTTGCATCATCAGCAGCCCTTGTTGCAGCCTCCATGGCAGCGAAGGGTGATGACTCCTGACGGTCAGCCCTCACAACCTTACCACCGGACCACTGTGTGATGGTCTCTGCACCGGTTATGTCTGTAATGGTGATTATTGTGTTGTTGAATGATGAGTAAATATTTGCGATTCCCCATTTTTCCTTTTCAGCCATTTTATCTCTCCCTGAATTTATTCAGCGTCCTGGGCTGCTTCAATCTGTTTTTTCATTGGGGATGATGGGTAGAATCCTATTTTGTCCTCTTCTCCCCTTTTAACTATGTATCCCGGGGCGTCGATTTTCCTGCCGTCGAGGGCTATGTGGCCGTGAACCACCATCTGTCTGGCCTCGTTCACTGTCCTTGCAAGTCCCCTCTTGTGAACCAGTGTCTGGAGTCTCCTCCTGAGCACGTCCTCCACTGTGAGGTCAAGGACGTCCTCAAGGTTTGCGCCCTCGTTGAGTATTCCTGCCCTCACAAGGTGTCCCAGGAGCTGTTCCCTCTCCTTCTTTGTGTGTTCACCTGATATACCCAGGAGGTACCTTGCATCCCTCCTGTACCTCCTCACCATTGTTTCTGCTTTCCAGACTTCCTTCTTGTTCTTGAGGCCGTACTTTGCCACAAGCCTGTTTTCTTCCTTTATTCTTTCAGCGTTCCATGGGTGAGGTGGAGTGTCATACTTTTTTCTTGCCTTACGTGGGTGTCCCATTTTAACCTCTCCTTATCTACCTTTTCTTCCTTCTCACACCAACTGAGGAGCCCTTCCTGAATGTGGACTTTGTCCTCTGTCCCCTGACAGGTAGTCCAAGTTCGTGTCTTCTTCCCTTGTAGCTTCTTGTTTTCCTCATGCGGTTCAGGTCCTCTCTGAGGCACATGTCAAGGTCTGACTCTATGAGGTGCTTGTCCTCGCCTGTCTCGTAATCGTTACGCCTGTTGATCATCCATGATGGGATGTTGTACTTTGCAGGGTTCTTTATGGCCTCTTCAAGCCTCTCTATTTCCTCATCTGAAAGGTAGCCTATCCTCTGGTTAAGATCGTATCCTGCTGACATGATTATTGCCCTTGAAAGAGCCTTTCCAACGCCCTTTATACTTGTGAGGGCATTTTCCATGGTCTTATTACCATCAATGTCCTTTCTGGCAATACGAACCATATGTTTGAATTCTTCTTCCATTCATTAACCTCCAGTAAGAGTGAATTCGCGGGACGGGGGTTGCGAATTCCAGATAACAGTCGTAGGTGCAACATTGTTGCTTTAACCGACGCCGGGACTGGGATTTGAACCCAGGAGGAGCAAAGCTCCACAAGATTTCCAGTCTTGCGCCTTACCTGGCTAGGCTATCCCGGCATATGATGTATCATTTTAAGTGTATGGATTGAAGCCTATTTAAGTATTGCTATGGCGACTGGAACCACATCCGAAGTACTGCCATGTGTGGAATGACAGCAAATCCAGAGTACCGCTACATAGACTGGCGCCACATCCTGGGGTAGGTTCCAGGCTTCATGAAGACCTTATCTGTCTCAATCACAAGGCCACTGTCTGCGGCCACAATATCAAGGGACGGCATCAGTGCCTCACCAACAGCCACAAGTTCCCCCTTGAGGGTCATCACCGCAACTGTGTCGCCCTTTTTTATGTTATCATCCAGGCCCGCTATGCCCCCACGTGCAAGGTCAGCGCCATGGCATACTGCATCAACCGCAGAGTCAAGGATAACGGCACGGGGGAGATGGGATACTGCAAACTCCATTGGAAGGATGCATTCCCTCAGGAATCCTTCATCCCCATCCTCAACCCAGAACTGGTAGGCGTCCTTGAGGTCATGGAGGGTTACCAGCCCCTCCTCCGTGAAGGGACCCACACGTGTCCGTCTGAGTTCAGCCATGTGGGCCCCTGTACCAAGGGCCTCGCCCACATCATGGCAGTACTTCCTCACGTAGGTCCCTGCCTCACAGGCTATCCTGAAGAGAACATCCTGCCCATCAATCTCAAGTATATTAACATCGTAGATGGTCCTTACGCGGAGCTCCCTTTTAACAGCTGACTTGAGGGGGGGTATCTGGAAGATCTTTCCCTGAAACTCCCCTAGTACCTCCCTTATCCTGTCCTCATCCACCTCCCTGTGAACCCTCATAAGGCATACGTATTCCTTGGGGGCCTCAAGGAGGAGCTGCATGACCCTTGTGGCCCTGTTTATGCCCAGGGGCAGGACACCTGTAACCTTGGGGTCCAGTGTGCCCCCATGCCCCACCTTCTCTGCGTGGAGCATGTCCCGAACCCATGCATCCACCTGGTGGGAGGTGGGACCAGATGGTTTATCAAGGTTAACAACGCCATGTGATATGTGGGTCTCAATGTCCCTCTCGTGGGGCGGGCACCCATATGCAGGGTCCGTGCGTGACTCCTTTAACTCTATGAATTCTGCCATGAGGGATACCTGCAAAAATAAGAGGTGGGTTTATTCAAGGGCTTCAAGTTCCTTCTTTATTTCCTCGATATCATCGGATTTGATCTCTATCTTTTTCTCTGTTGGTTCAAGGTGTCCTATGTTACACCTCCTGTTCTTAACATTGACACCCACAACTTCAACGAAGTTTTTGTCGATGATATCAAGTATCACGCATTTTTCACCGGCTTCTCTACCTGCGGTTTTCACACATACTCTTCCAACTTCTATTGCTGCCATTAAATCACCTCGGTAACTTTTAGTATGATTTCAGCCACGCCTTCAGCGTCAAAATGGCTGGTGTTTATCACAATGTCGTATACCTCAAGGTCATCCACATCTATACCGTGAATCTCCCTGTACCTCTGGGCTTCACTGGCCTCACGTATCCGGATCTCATTCTTGACCGTCTCCAGGTCCTTGGATTCCCGGATACTTATTCGCTGTGCCCTCACATCAAAGGGTGCCATCAGCAGGACCTTCAGATCCGCCCTTGCAAAGTGTGCAGAGAGTCTTCCCTCAAGTATGAGGTCCTCATGTTCATCTGCAAGTCTGGCCTGTCTCCTGTCGATCTCTATGTCTATCTCTGGATTCTCCTCTGCAAGTTTGCTGAACTCCAGTATGTCAAGTTTCCTCTCAGCAGCCATCTGCCTGAAGACATCACCTGCGGAAACACAGGGTATCCCTGTCCTCTCAGACAGAATTCTGGCAACGGTTGTTGTGCCAGTGCCGGCCAGACCACCGATGGTTATGATCATTATGACCTTGCCTCTTTCTTAAAGACTTTGCGTGCGCAGCTTGAACAGTAGTAACCACCGTATGGTCTGTTGGGTCTCTTCTTGGACTTTGAGAGTTTTCTTATCTCATATGGTCTTCCTCTTGGAACACCATGGAGTGGCTTTCCGCAGCCAGCACATACATGCTTTGATGGTTTCTTTCTGCGGTAATGTATAACCGTCCTTCCTCCAGGAGTTCTCTTGAAGATTCTCTTATATGATCTGGATCTGTATCTTAACTCTGGCATTTCAATCTCTCCATAACGTTACATTCCACCTTTAAGTCCCATGAACTTTCTGAATATCTGGGACATTGCAAAGGAGCATAAGATGTACCAGCCAAGCCATCCTATGGCATAGGATGGGGCGTTTGGTGGCATGCCATAGAACATGTGCCACAGGGGGACAAGGAGGACATAGTATGCAACCTGGGGCAATATCACCAGTGTCTTGACTATGTGTGGTTCCTGTCCCATCCAGTAGAAGACAAGGATTATGGGCACGAAAGTGACTATCATTGGCTTGAATGACATGGTCATCATTTCGCGCTGTTTGTCCATGAACTCCATCTGTTTTTTCTGGATCTCCTCAAGCGCCTGCATGTCATTCTTCTTTCTTGCCTCCATCATCTCCTGCTGGAACTCCTGCATTTCAGCTTTAAGTTCTTCGAGCCTTTCCTGGTCCACAAGCAATTTGTTTGCCAGTGTTATGATAAAGGCCACTATTGCTGATATCAGGAATACCGTGAGGATGGGGTTCTGTGGATTCGGGTCCATTGCAATGAATGGACCGAATACAGCGTTCAGTGCCCCGTATACGACTTCAAGCACCATTTTTGTTTCCTCTTTATCTTACTCCAGAATGTTCTTCATCTCACTGACTGCAGACTCAAGCTGGTTGTTGTGGTTCTTAACAATCTTAACAGTTGCGCCTGTGAGTGTGGCGTAGGCCATTGCAGCTGCCCTGTTCATCTGCTGATGGAGGTCGATCTCCTGCAGGGATTCCATATCCCTGTTTCTGGAAGTATCGCTAATCCTCCTTGTGAAGATCTCCTCTGGATCAGCCTCCACAAGCACAAACATGTCAGGTTCCAGTTCCTCAAGAACCCATACTGGAAGACCTGGCAGAAAACCAGCAGGCGTCTTTATGGTGCAGTGTGTGTCGACGATTATATTATTTTCCAGTGACCTTTCTCTTATACTTTTCGCAGCCGCCCTCTGTATCTCCTTCTGGACTCCAGGTTCAAGGGTTCTCATCTGGTCCCTGTTTTCAACAAGTCCCTTTTCACGGGCTATTTCAAGCATGACATCCCCGTAATTCACATTGAGGTAGTCAAGCTCCCTGAGGGTGTTCTCAAGGACCGTCGTGCTTCCTGAACCAGGTATACCTGCAACTACAACAACCTTCATTGTACCACTCCCATGGATTAAAAGATTATCCTAATCTCCCAGGAAGCTTCTGAGTATTGGGTGCATATCCATCAGCTGCTCCTGGGCAATCTCCTCATAGAGCCTGTAAACTATACCCACCGTTAGAAGGACACCTGTACCTCCACCGAGAGAACCTGTCAGGTCAGCCACGAATGCAAGGAGCCCCACAAATGCCCCTCCCAGGATCGTTATCGTGGGTATGTAGCGTTTCAGTATCTTCTCGAACTGCCCCCTGCTGCTCCTGAAACCAGGGATCTGCATACCCATCTGGTAAAGCTGTTTTGCAACATGCTTGGGACCTATGTTACTTATCTCAACCCAGAGCCAGGCAAAGAGGACACAGAGCCCTATGAATACAACCGCATAGAACAGTACCTTGAATGGGTCCAGTATGAGGGCGTCGATTGAGCGTGGAGCTGTGAGAAGGTATGCGAGCCCATCAACCGGCTGCCCATTGCTTACAGTACCGAGTATGGGGTATCCAAGTTTCTGGAACACGTTTGCCATTAGCTGAACATTCAGGAGGAGTGCGCTTGTCAGTATAACCGGCATGTTACTGGCGTATATGAAACGCAGGGGGTACTTTCCAACAGCACCCCTTGAGAGCCTCTTACCCCCTCCCATGGATATGGGTATCTCCACCCTCATACTCTCGGCATAGACGACGACGAGGAAAACCGCTATGAGGGCCAGTACAGGGAGAACGTAGTACTGGAAGTCAGGACTCTGCCCTGTGAACAGGAGGTATAGGAAACCTGTTATTCTCCCGGCGGGTACCCCTGGCTGTGTGGGTGCAGAGAGGGGGTTGAAGGCACCCACAATTATCTCCTGGGATACGCCTGCTGCAATGAAAAGTCCAACACCGCTACCAAAGCCCCATTTGGATACAACCTCGTCGAGGAATATTATGAGTATTCCTCCAATGGTGAGCTGCAGTATGAGTATCCAGACAAACTGGGGGGCTGAGGGTGCCAGTGACCCTGTCAGTACAAAGATCAGTGCCTCAAAGAAGGTGAATACGATGGCAAGGAGCTTCTGCAGTCCCTGGAAAAAGGCCTTATCCTCATGCTTCGAGAGGTCCAGCTTCAGTATCTTACCTCCAACCAGAAGCTGGAGTATGATTGATGCTGACACAATGGGTCCTATACCCAGTGTGAGTATTGAACCGAAGTTTCCTGCAAGAACAGCCCTCAGCTGGGCAAACTGGTCCACAGCCCTGGGGCTTAAACCGTAGAGTGGTATCTGGGCCAGGAAGAAATAGAGGACAAGGATTATACCTGTCCATTTGAGTTTCTCCCTGAAGGGTACCCTGTAGCCAGGTGATTTTACCTGTGGCAGGAATGAGAATATGGGCTCAAATTTTTCCTTCAACTGCTCCACTCCTTGTCAATGCTGATTTACTCTATCACTTCAGCCTTTCCCCCGGCCTCTGTGATCTTCTCAACGGCACTCTCAGAGAACTCAAGGGCCTTGATGTGGACGGGTCGTGTGATCCTTCCGCTTCCAAGGACCTTTTCGAAGCCAAGGTCCCTTACATCCAGCACCACCATTCCGTCCTCTTCAGATGCAATTCCCTTCTCAAGGAGGTCAGGAATCCTTTCATCGATATAGGCAAGGTTAACTGTTTCCAGCCTCTTTATGAGTTTCTGGGGCCTTTTGAAACCGTACTTTCCAAAGTGTTTTGGGTCGTACTTGACGATCCATGTCCAGTGGTGTTTGTGTCCACCTGCCTGTCCTCTGCCTCCGCGGTGACCTGCTCCCCTTCTCTTCTTGGAGCATCCTCCACCCACGGTGCGTGAGCCCCTCATCCTTGTGATCTTTCGTCTTTTCCGGATCATGAGTAATTCCTCCGCTTATATCATCCTCTTCAAGAGGTCATTTATCTTATCGCCACGGTATCCGAGGCTTCCGCCCTCATTGAAGGCCTTTTTTATGGCCTCATATCCCTTTCTCGGGGGGTGTAACCTGAACACAGGTTTTATTCCTGCGTCCTCAAGTTTAACCTCACCCCTGAAGACAGCCCCTGCAAATTCTTCCACTGAATCATACTCTGTGTTTTCCTTTATGTATTCATCGGTTAACCTTTCCCCTCCGATGATTCTCGCCCTCTTGGCTATCATGGCTGTCAGGGTTTCCTGGTCAATTTCACCCCATGTTATGTAATCCTTGGCCTTCTGGAGCATGCCAAGGTAGCTGGGTGTGTCCTCAACCAGTACTGCGTGGTTTATCCTGTTGAGTCTTAACATCTCCATGGTGTCAGCTATGTCCCTTCGGACACCCGCTGATCCCCTTACCCTTACTACTGCGAACATCTGGAATCACCTTCAGGTACTGCAAACACCCAGGTTTTTAAGGTCCTTTTCGCTTGCCTTTACCTTGCTCAGCTGTTTTAGGGCATCGAAGGTTGCCCTGGCAAAGTTGACTGTGGTCTGTGTCTGTCCACGGGTATGTGACCAGACATCATCTATACCTGCAAGCCTCATTATGGTCTTGCCAACGTCACCTATTGCAAGTCCAACACCACCCGGTGCTGGTATGAGGGTGACGCGGACACTTCCACTCTTACCTGAGACCTTGAAGGGTACCGTGTGTTCCCTTCCACAGACACATCCCCAGTCACCGCAGCCTCTCCTGACCTTTATAATGTTGAATTTTGCATCGTCAACTGCCTTCCTGATTGCAGGTCCAACCTCTCTGGCCTTGCCCTGTCCGAGTCCAACGTATCCGTCCTTGTTGCCCACTGCAACTATGACCCTGAAGTTGACCTTCCTTCCTGATTTGTGCATCCTCTGGACAAGGTTAACGTCGATGACCTCCTCCTCGAGGTCGGGAAGCAGTGCATCGATTATCTCAAGTTCCATTATTGGGTGTCCCTCTTCAAAGATCTCGTCAATACTTGTTATGACACCCTCCTTCACAAGGCGTCCAAGGTTGGTCCTTGGCTCCCATTCCTCCATGTTGAAGTTCATAATCATACCTCTTCATCTATCCTGTTTTTTATTTCTTCAAAGTGTTCAGGCAGGTCCTCAGGGGAAAGACCCCTTTCAAGGTACCTTGAAAACCTCTTTTTGCGTTCTTCCTCGTCAAGGGATTCTGCATATTCCTTTATGTGTTCGCCCCTTATCCTTGATTCGTCGGGAAGTACTGATTCACCGTGCGGTACTTTGAGCCCTGCGTCAACAGCCCCTTTAAGTGCTGCGAATACCTTTGAACCCCTTATGGCAGGTCTGAGTCCTATGTCAAGGACGGCTTCCTCTATACCTGCCTTCAGAGCCCTTTTACCGCAGAGGTATCCTGTCAGGTATGCTGCTGCTGTATTGCTTGTGCCTCCAAGCCATCCCATTTTCTGGAGCTGCTTTGAGTGGGCTGAGACCAGTGTTTCGTCCCCATCCATTCCCACGTTGATTATCTGTGCAATAACATGATATGTGGTTATTCTGACAACAAGCCTGGATTTGCCTGTTTCCACCATCTTATAGCGGGCCCGGTAATCAGTTTTACCTTCCCTTCGTCTTCTAAATGCCATCTTGTATCTCGGTCCATGTGCCAATCAGATCCCTCCTACCTGAGCATGTCGTGGTCCCGGGCATAGGTTTTCATGTAAGATTTGCTCTTGAAGGCTCCGCCCTTTGCCATCTTGTAGAGTTTACGATAGGTGCTCTTGTTTATTTCGCGGTTGTCCCTCATCTCCCTGAGGTCCTTCCTCAGAGCCCTTATCGTGGTCATCCATTCCTCTTTCCTTGGTTTTCTGGCGCCCTTAGCACCTTTTATGCTTCCAGGTCCTCTTCTTCTTCCCTTCTTTTTCTGCTGGGCTATCTTTTTTGACCTGTAACTGCTTATGCCCTTTTTTGGTTTAGCCTTTATTGCGCCGTCCTTTATTAGCTGCTTTACACCGTCCCTGGTTATTGCCCTTGAGACCTCGTCGATCCTCTCAGGGTCAATCCATATCCTGTTAACCCCTACTTTCAGTATGTCTGCAGCTAATCTTTTCTGAGTAGTAAGATTCATTCAAGAAACCTCCTTGTGTTCAGCAATTTGCTGATAGACCCGAAAAATCGGGCATCCCCTTAAAGTGTTTTCCCTGGACTGGAAAATAAGACCCCTTCCAGCCCCATTTTATGGATTCAGAACTTTTATGCCAAGTTCCCTTGCCTTTTCAAGCATGAGTGTCTTCTTTCTGGCACCCACAGTTGATGCTATCCTTGCAGCCTGTTTTTCAGGGTCCAGTTCCTCAAGTTCCCTCATGCTGGAAACAAGGATGTCCTCATATCCTGATGGGTGGAGACCCCTCTGGTCCCTTGGCTTCCTGTAGCCAATCGCAGGCATTGCAGGTTTGCCCTTTTCATATCTTCTCATTTTACTTGTTTTACCCCTGGGCCTCCTCCATTTTTCCCCCAGTTTTTTGTATCGGGCGTATTCCTGTCGTTTAAATTTTTTCCTCATCGAATCACCATCCCTACTCCTTGCTCACAAGGTATATGCCGTCCTGGAAAACCCTTGGGTCCCTTCCCTTAATCTTGGTGGCCTGTTCAAGGTTCGCCATTGTCTGTCCCACGTGTTCCTTGTTGATGCCTGTTACTTCAACCTCGTCGCCCTTGACCTGGACCTTTGTATCTCCCACTATCCTTGCAGTCCTTGGGTGGCGTTCCCCGAGGAAGTTCTCTATTAAAACCTTATCCCCTGCCACCTTCACACTCATTGGAAAGTGGGCATATACTATCTTCATGCGGTAGGTGAAGCCCTCGGTGACGCCCCTTATCATGTTGTTTATATGGGCTTTAACTGTCCCTATCATTGCCTTGTCCTTTTTCTTTGGGAATTTAACCTCAAGGACCACCTTATCGTCCTCAACGGCCATTGATATCTCTGAGTGGTTAAATTTTCGGGAGAGTTCACCCTTTGGGCCCTTAACCTTAACTTCACCATCAATGGTGATGTTAACATCCTCAGGGATGGGTATTTCTTCCCGGATCATAGCTGCTAGAACCATGTTATCACCTAGTAGACGTAAGCCAGCAGTCTACCGCCGATACCCCTGTCCTTGGCCTCTTTATGGGTCATTATTCCCTCAGGGGTTGATACGATTATTATCCCGAAGTTTTTAGCTGGCAGATATCTTTTCTCAAATTTCTCGAATTCGTCCTTCTTAACAGCGTGTCTGGGTTTTATAACCCCACACTGGTTTATGTTTCCCTCAAGTTCAACGATGAATTTTCCGGCCCTGCCGTCGTCAACGTATTCGAATTCCCCGATGTAGCCTTCCTTCTGCATTGTTCTCAGCACACGCCCTATGAGCTTTGATGCGGGGGTTATCCTGCACTTGACATTACCCCGTATCTCATTGTTCCTTATGTTGGTCAGGGCGTTTGCGAGAGGATCCATAAGAGTCACAGTAAACACCTCTTTCAGTTGTACTTTTTAAACCCGATTTTAGGTGCGAGTTCCCTGAAGCACTGCCTGCAGAGCATTAATCCATATCTTCTGACCAGGGCAGAGTGATCCCCGCATCTTGAGCATTTCCTTGATGCCTTTCCATATTTCCTTGGCAAAACAATCACCTTCAGACTATTTTAACCTGGAATTTTTCCTTCATGAAGTCGATTGCCTCTTCACGGCTGACCCTGTGCTTTTCAGGAACCTTTTTGCGCTGTATCCTTCGTCTGCTTATCCTGTGACCTGGCTTCTCAAAGGTTACAGAAAGGTTCATACCGAATATCCCTATCTCAGGGTCGTACTTCATTCCAGGTATGTCGATGTGTTCCTCGATACCCATTGAAACGTTACCGTATTCATCAAACTGGCTGGCCTTCAATCTGTTCCCTATTCCCTCAAGGAACATTCTGAGTACCTTTTCGGCCCTTTCACCTCGGAGGGTGACCTTGCATGCTATGGGCTGCTTTTTCCTTATACCAAACTCGGGGTTTGTGACCTTTGAGTGGGTCCTCACAGGCTTCTGGCCTGTCATCTCCTCAAGAAGCCTTTCAGCCCTTGCAAGCCTTTCACCCCCTTCACCGACACCTATGTTAAGGGTGACCTTGAATATCCTTACTTCCTCCATGGGGTTCATCTATTTACCTCCTGGAAGTGAGATCACTGAATCGTCCTTTCCAATGACAAACACGTAATCCTTGAGTGTGAGGAATGTCTTCCCTGCTTCGGTCTCAATGACCGCTGTGTTTGGCATTGATGATCTGGTTATGTTTATCTTCTTGATTCTTCCAATTTCACCTGTGTGGCGGCCCCCTGTTACAAGGCCAAGGCTGCCCTTCTCAAAGGGTATCCTCTCAAGGATTTCCTGTTCAGGCACCGCCAGCTTCACAACATCCCCCACGCGGAACTCGTCCTCTGAGAGGTAGTTGCGGCCGTCGTGGAGGTTGAGCTGGGTTTTTCCACCCCTGATGGTTGTCTTGTTAACTATCTTGCAGAGCTTGAAGCCCGCGTTCTCCTCACCAATGGGGTGTAAGACCAGCCTTCCCCTTTCATCAGGGAGAACCCTGTAGACCTCACCTGTGCGGGGTATGCTCACAACGTCCATGAAACCAACAGGGAATTTGTAGTTCTTCCTTGGCCTTCCGTCAACCAGGACCTCGCCGCTGTTTATGATCTTCCTGGCTTCCCTTGCATTGTCTGCAACCCCAAGGATGTCCCTTACAATGATCATCAGAGGTAATGATGCCTCAATTGCATGGGGACCCGGGGATGGCTTTACGGTCCACTTGTATTCCTTGGGATGAATGGGCCAGTGACTTGGTGATCTGAAACGTTTAAGGTGCTTTCTTGATGCCATTATCGCCATGTTTATCCCTTCCGTTCTAATATTTTCATTCTCTTCTCATCGTCAAGGTTGAGGTCAATTATTCTGATGTTTGAGGGGTGTATCGGGAAGTAAACTGAGGTTCCGTCCACCTTCTGTATTGTGGCGCCCTCAACGTAGACCCTGTACCTTTTGAGGTCCACCTTCTCCACCTTACCCTCGTGTCCCTTGAAGTCACCGCGGAGAACCTCAACCTTATCTCCCTTCCTCACTGGCAGGGACCTTCTACCGTATTCCTCCCTGAGTTCCCTGCTTAGGGCTGCGCTCATCATCTTGCGACGAGCGTGTAATGGTGCTTCATAAATGTATTTCCTCTGCTTTCTGGGTTGTTTTGACATTCTATCACCCTATACTATTATGCTGGCTGCACTTCCCACACTGGGCCACCTGTCTGCTGCTTCCTTTGCAACGGGACCCCTTATCTCTGAACCCTTGAGGACTCCCTCCGGGCTCACTATAACTGCAGCGTTATCCTCGAATTTCACCCTCAATCCGTCAGGTCTTCTGTATTCCTTTTTCTGTCTCACAACAACAGCGTTGAGGACTTCCCTCCTCATGTCCACTGTTCCCTTCTTCACAGAGACCACGACCATGTCGCCAACACCGGCTGCTGCGAGCCTCCTGCGAACACCCTTGTATCCTCTGACAGAGATTATCTCAACTTCCCTTGCGCCTGTGTTGTCAACACACTGGAGTCTGGCCCCTACAGGTAAAGCCCTTGTAACCTTGGATGCTATTGCCTTCATCTTACTCTTCCCCCTTCACCTCGACCACTACAAAGTTCTTAGTCTTGCTGAGGGGTCTGCATTCAGCAATTTTCACTGTGTCCCCTACCCTGACATCTATGCAGTCAGGTTTGTGAGCCTTTATCTTGGATTTTCTCTTTTCGTATCTCTCATATTTGCGTATAAATTTGTAGAAACTCCTTTCAACGGTTACTGTCCTTTCTGCCTTGTCACTGACGACAGTTCCTTCCAGTATCTGACCCCTCAATGGGAGGTCCCCGTGGAAAGGACAGTTAGGATCACTACATTTAGATTTAGGTTCTGGAACATCAATGCCGACCATTCTATCACCACTATGGTTTTCTAAATTTCTTCTTTATTCTCTCCTCAGGACGAGCTACCAGAGCTCCACCATCAATCTCAACCACTTCACCCTCTGGTGTTCTGAAATGGAAGACGGCTATTCCCTTTGGAACCGTTATCTCCCTGCCATCCTCCAGTTCAATTTTAAGGGTGTTCCTGGTTTCATCCACGACTCTTCCCGATATTCCCTGAATGTCCCTGTGAACACTCCTGGCTATTCTCACAGAAAGGCCAATAAGCTCATGTCTGAAAATGTTACGGGGGGTTATCAATGTAAACCCCTACCTTATCTCTATCGTGTCTGATGAAAAGCCCATATCCGCTAGAACTTCCTTGACCTTCTTCTTATGGTCCCCCTGAAGTTCTATCTGGCCTTTCTTGGCAGTACCTCCACAGGCACATCTTGCCTTCAGTATCTTTGTGAGCTCCTTTATGTCTATATCGTGTTCATCGATGCCCTCTATGATGGTCATCACTTTACCGAATCTTCGCCTCACTGTGTATACCTTTAATGTCTGAACTTCGCGTGCTATTTCCTCACAGACGCAAAGTTCCTCCGGAAGACCGCAAACATCGCAGATTTTCATTTATTTCTCCTTCTATTTTTCATTCATGATGGTGAGAACACGGGCTATTGTTCTTCGGATTTCCCTCATCTTGCCGGGGTTTTCATGGATCCCGGCAGCAGCGCTCTTGGAAATGTATCTGGCGTATTCTGCCTTGAGTTCATCCAGCTTCTTCTGGAGTTCCTCCCTATCCATTTCCCTTATCTCTTCGCTCCTAAGTATCGCCATTTCAATCCCTTTCTATTATTCACTGATATGAATCTGTCCATATATATTACTTTTCAGATTCTTCACCATCTGTGTCCTCTTTCTCTGTTTCTTCAGCTGATTCAAGGTCTTCCTCGAGATCCTCGACCTCTTCAAGATCCTCGATCTCCTCTATCTCCTCGAGATCCTCGATCTCCTCTATCTCCTCGAGATCCTCGACCTCTTCAAGATCCTCGATCTCCTCAACGGCTTCAACCTGTTCTGCAGGTTCTTCTGAGGGAGTTTCAGTTACTTTAGGAGCCTCTATTTCAACCTTGTCTGGAAGTACAACCTCAGGAGGCATTATGCGGACGTATACTCCCAGAACACCTGGTTTGAGCTGCACTGTTGCGAATCCTTCCTTGACGTGTTTGGTTGAGGGTTCGCCGCACTTCTTTATGTAGCCGTCTGTGAATTTGGCTGTGGCTGAACGGGCACCCCTTATCTTACCTGAGATGGTAACCTCAACACCCTGGGCACCTGCAGCCATGATCCTCCTCATTGTGGTGTATGCAACCCTCCTGAAGTGCATGCCCCTCTGGAGCATGGCAGCTATCTTGTGGGCCATTATGCGGGGGTTGAGTTCAGGCACATCAACCTCCTTGACCTCAACCTGGGGGTTTTCAAGGTTGAACTTGGTTTTGAGTTTCTGGGTAATTGCCCTCACCGTCTTACCGCCACGTCCAATTACCATACCTGGCCTTTCAGCGTAGACGACAACCATTGTACCCATAGGGGTGACCTGAACATCCATGCCACCGTAGCCTGCCCTTTCAAGTTCCTTTTCAAGGTATTCGTCTATCCTCGTCCTTCTGAGCCCTTCAACGACAAAATCTTTCTCTATCAAAATCTATGCCTCCCCCAGAACTATCTGAACGTGTGTTGTTGGTGTGTTGAATGGTGTAGCCCTTCCAAAGGCCCTTGGAATCCAGCCCCTTATAACTGGCCCGCGGTGACTGGATATGTGGACTATCCTGAGTTTCTCGGTGTCGAGTCCCTTGTACTCTGCATTGGCCTCGGCATTTTCAAGGACCTTCAGTATCTGACCTGCTGCCTTAACAGGGAAACGGCCGCTGGCCCATCCATTGAGGCCCCTCCTGTGGCCGACCTTCCGGTTGTATCTCTTGAATGCCACCGGCCTCTCCATCCTGATAACCTCTTCAAGGTATCTTTTGGCCTTCTCGAGTTCCATTCCCCGGATCTCCCTGCATATCTCCACAGCGTGCTTTGGTGAAATCTTGAGGTGAGTCGCTGAAGCCCTGGCTGTTTTTGACCTGTCTTCCTCTTTATAAGCGTATTTAACCTTAGCCATTGTCTAGTCTCCTTATTTAAGAGGCACGAACATTGAGGATCTTGTAGCTCCCATACCGGGATCTCCGTGCTCAACCTTCTTCCTTGTAGGTGCAAATTCACCGAAGTAGCAGCCGATCATTTCTGGCTGGATTGTGACCTCCACAAATTCGTTTCCGTTGTGGATGCCGAAGGTCATCCCAACCATCTCAGGCAGCACTATCATGTCCCTGCAGTGTGTCCTGATGACCGGTGGTCTTCCCTCAGTCTTTCCCTCTTTTTTTATCTTCCTTATCTTCTCAAGTACCTTCTTCTGCCTTGGTAGGAATCCCCTCTTGAGGGATCTCCTCTGCCTTGATGGGAACAACTTGATTACATCGTCAAGTGGCATCTCCTGCAGTTCTTCCAAGGTGTAGCCGCGATACCTAAATTCTTTACGTGCCAATAGGTCACCTCCTTTTTTTATCTCCTTTTCCCTGTTCTTCTGGCAGCTATTGAACCAACCTTCCTTCCTGGAGGAGCATGCCTTGAGACAGTTGTTGGCCTACCTGGGTGCTGTCTGTTTCCACCACCGTGTGGGTGGTCCACTGCGTTCATGGCAACACCCCTGACTGTAACTGACTTCTTACCCTTGGCCCTGAGGGCATGGTACTTCTTACCTGCCTTGAGGAATGGTTTCTCCCTTCTTCCTCCTCCAGCAACGACACCGACGGTTGCCCGGCACTGTGGGTTGAGTGCCTTGAGTTCACCTGATGGGAGTTCAATAACCGCCTTGTCAGCATCATGGGTGATTAGAGAAGCGTAGGTACCGGAGGACCTCACCAGTTTGCCTCCGTCTCCTGGTCTGTTTTCAATATTGTATATGGGTGTCCCCTCTGGAATTTCACTGAGTGGAAGTGAGTTTCCAGGTTTGACCTTTGCCTTTGCCCCGCACTCAATCTCTTCATCAAGCATTAAAGCCTCAGGTGCGAGTATGAGGTTCTTCTCACCGTTTTCAAATTTCACAAGGGCCACAGGGGCTGTCCTTCCAGGGTCGTGCATTATGTCAACGACCTTTCCCCTGAGACATCCGTCACTTTCAAGGGAGTCGTATGCACGGTATTTTATTTTGCCCTTGAAGCGGTGGGATGCACTTCTGTAAGTGGGAGTTCCCCTTCCTCTCCTCTGTGATATTAACCTTTTTCCCATCTGAATATCCTCCTGATTATTCTAGAATACTCCCAGTTTAACAGCTATATCCTCTGCACTGTGTTCCTTTGCCAGTTTTATGTAGGCAATCTTCTGGCCCCTTGGGGTTATCTGGGTGTTAACCCTCTCAACCTTAACTGCAAAGAGTTCCTCGAATGCCCTTCTAACATCCTTTTTTGTGCTTTTTCTCATAACCACAAATGCCAGCTCGTTGTTCTGGTCTATAAGGTTCATGCTCTTTTCTGTGACATGTGGCTTCATGATAACAGCATATGGATCCATAATTACACCGTCACCTAATTTTTACTGAAAGAGTCCCTCAAGTTTTTCTATTGCTGATCTTGTAAAGACGGTCAGTCTTCCAGGGTGGGTTCCAGGTGCGAGGAGTTCTGCGTTGAGGTTTTCCACTGTAACAACGTCCACACCAGGGTGGTTTCTTGCGCCCAGCGCAATACCTTTATCCTCGCTCACAACTATGAGTGGACCTCTGGGTGTCCTGTACTTCCTTCCCCTCATCTTTCCCTTTCCAGCTCTTATCTTTTTACCTTCCTTTGCCCTCACGATGTCGTCCATGATTCCGAGTTTCCTGAAGACTTCCCTTGTATCCGCTGTCCTTTTGATTGTGGAGAGTTCATCGTCAACCACCAGGGGCACCTGGGGCACATTCTCTATCCGGTGACCCCTTGCCTCCACAAGGTCCCTCCTGGCTGTTGCTGCAACAGCTGACCTTATTGCCAGTCTCCTTTCCTTTCTGTTTATCCTCTCATGGTAGTTCTTCTGTGGCCTCGGTGGGTGGGCCCTTCTACCTCCAACCGCCTGGGGAACGAAGGCTGCCCTTGAACCATTCTTTATACGTGGAACCATTGCAACACCGCGCCCGGCACCATAGGACTTGGCAGAGGTCCTTTTACCCGCCATTGGGTCTGGACCCCATGGCTGTACCCTCGCGGTCTGTGCTGATAGAACAGCCCTCTTTATCACGTCGGGCCTGAACTCCTCATTGAAAATTTCAGGAAGTTCCATTTCATCTATGGCTTCACCTTCTAGGGAATAAACCTTGATCTTCATTTTGAACCACTCTTATACTCCTTGTTTTGATGCTGTGCTGATGTAGTTTATCTGGGGTGCCTCTTCCTGCTTACCTGCAGCCCTTATGGCCTTCCTGAGCACCACAAGCCTCTTTGTTGGGCCTGGAACTGACCCCTTAACCATTACATAATCGTTCCTGACAAGACCGTACCTTACGAATCCGCCGCTGGGGTTTACCTGGTCTGCCTCGCTGGCGTCACCGATCTTGAGTATCTGTTTGTTGTACTCGGTCCTCCTGTGGTAGCCCATCTGCCCTGCCTGTGGAACTGTCCACATGGTCCTTGATGGTGTCCATGGACCCAGTGACCCTATGTGTCTCCCCTTACTGCTTCTTGCAGCCTTACCGTACTGTATCCTTATACCCCATCTCTTAACGGGACCCTGGAATCCCTTACCCTTAGTCACGGCTATGGCATCAACGAAGGCTCCCTCGGAGAATATCTCTGATGCCCTCACATCCTTGCCGAGGACCCCCAGTGCGTATTCGAATTTCTCCTCAGGGGTCTTACCTCCAAGGCCGCACTCAAAGACCTCAGGTTTCTTTTTGGGCACGCTTGCAAGTCTGGGGTTTGTGTGTACAATAACCCTGACGTCTGCAACGTATTCCATGTTTGACCTTATCCTTTCGATTGCGGCCTCCTGGTCGTAGTCCTCTGCAGGTGGGGTGAGCTTCCTTCTGAGGTCGTCCTTTGTCTCGGTGGCCAGGACCTCTCCAAGGGTCTTAAGGCCCCTGCTTGTCTTTTCATAGGCCCTAACGGCCATCACGGTTAGGGGTGGGACCTCAAGTATTGTGACTGGAGTTGAAACCTCCATCCCCTCTGTAGGGGAATTTTTCTGGTTATCAACCATCATTACGTGGGTCATCCCTGCCTTGTAGCCTGCCAGGGCAAGAAGTCCAGGTTCATCCACCTGGGGCCATGACTTGACCCTGGGGGTTTCCCTTGCCGCCCTTTTTCTTGGACTGAATGCAACTGATCCTTTTCTTGGTTGATGATGTCTAGCCATTTAAGTTTACCTCCTTACATCATTCATATTCATTTTTCATCAATCTGAGTTAGCATATTGAATACTGAGAGAGTAGCTAAAACAGCCTCTTCAGTCCTTACAGTTTCTGTACACTGTCCTGGAATGGTGTTAACCCACACATCCGCATCGATCTCTGGTAATCCCTTGTAAGGACCGCCAAACAGGATGGCCACCCTGGGGGCGCCCTCCACCTTTGACTTTACTTCATCCAGAATAGAAGTAATGGGCGAAGCATACCTTGATGTTGCCACCACAACATCGGCATCCAATGTTTTCAGGCTCTTTGAGAGGCCCTGTTCGGTGCTCAGAACCTCATATCCCCAGTATATATCCTCTGGTTCATCTGGCTCTATCAGTATTTCCTTACCCAGCCGGATAACCCTGAAACTCATTACCCTATTTACGGTGAGTTTTTCCCTGCACAGTGCAAGTTTATCTGCGCCAATATCCACAAGAGTTCCTTTTTTTACCCTTTTGACTGTTAATCCCTGTCTGTATTCTCCAGCCACGGGTTTTCCAGTTGGGTGATGAGGAGTTCTCAGAGGTGGGAGTATACCCACATGTTTCAACTCCTTCATTATCGGGAAAACCTTCCTGCGAAGGTACTGGGGGGTATCCATATAGTTCAGGATATCCCTGATAAATCCTGCCTCTCCGTCTGCATCATCGTGATAGATCACTATGCGGTTAACCCCGAATATCGCTGCAGCCCTTCCAATAAGACCCACCTTGTAGGTCTTTATTTTGAGATCCCCTGTCTCTGCCGTCAGCGAATCCGGGATAAATATGGACAAATCTACTCTATTCATTTATTAATCTTTGTCCTAATCTTTTATAAATATTTCCACAATGCAGACTGGGCAAGTAAAACCACAGACCACATCGTATATCCCGTTATACAATGTGAGCGGATCCACCGCAGATTGCAATAGGTACTAAAAATTGTACAGTAACCATATTTAAAGTTTCCGCTGTAGGTTCCACACATGGCGCTGAAATTAATCCCATGCTTAAACTCCAGAGGCAGATCCTCAACCAGCAGCCACATGAACCGACAGATCACCCGAAAACAACCCTCACCATCACAACACCCACACCATCAACCAGCAAAAACCCCCAAACCGACGGATCACCCAAAAACAACCCTCACCACCACAACATCCACATTGGAGACCTCCATTCTGTGGAAACTGTAGGTGTGGCGTATCGGGAATTTAACAGGGAGTCTGTGGGTCACCCTCCCCCCCAGACCCTCATAGTAGCGCCTCACAAAGTCCTCAGAGCCTGCCATGTGGAATGAGTACACAACCCTCCCCATGGCTGATGCCGCCTCCATGAAAACCCTGTCGGCGCCCCTATCAGCCCTTTCCTGTGAACCAAAGGGGGGATTCTGGATTACGGTATCAACCCTCCCTGTGACCCTAACCAGATCCCCATGATCACGGATATCTGCCTCTATGAACTGGATGTTTCCCAGGTCCAGATCCTCAGCCACATCCTCTGCAACTTCAAGTGCAGCTGCATCTACATCCACACAGTAAACCCTCTCTGCGCCAAGAAGTGCCGCCCCAATGCCCAGGATGCCAGTACCGCATCCAAGGTCCGCGACGGTTCTTCCCTCAATATCCCCCATGGCCCTGGCTGCCCAGAGGACCTCCGCGGCCACATGTGCCGGGGTGAGGTACTGTTCAAGACCCGGGTCGGGGTTGGGGTGGGGAGGGATGCGTTCAAGAAGCATCTCAAGGTGTCTCTTTCTCCTCATGGTACCATAACTGAAGGTGGTAGACTTAAAAAGAGTTGCCCCAATATAATATATATGTGTTATAAATTTCAGGGTGCAGTCAGATGTTCAGCAAAATCCTCGTTGCAAACCGTGGTGAAATAGCAATAAGAGTTATGCGCGCATGCAGGGAGCTCGGGATAAAAAGCGTGGCTGTTTACTCCGAAGCCGATAAGAATGCGCTCTTTACAAGGTACGCCGATGAGGCATACGAAATAGGTAAACCATCCCCATCCCAGAGCTACCTGAGAATAGACAGGATAATCGATGTGGCCGAGGAAAGCGGTGCCGAGGCCATCCATCCAGGTTACGGTTTCCTGGCAGAGAACCCTAAGCTTGGGGAGGAGTGTGAGAAACACGGAATCAAACTTATAGGTCCCAAAGGTTCCGTCATCGAGGCCATGGGGGACAAGATAACATCAAAGAAACTCATGAAGAAGGCAGGGGTCCCTGTCATCCCGGGAACCGATAAGGGTGTGAGTGACCCGGACGAGGCCGCTGAGATAGCTGATTCAATCGGCTACCCGGTCATCATAAAGGCGTCAGCAGGTGGGGGTGGAATAGGCATGAGGACCGTCTACGAGGAGGACGAACTCATAAGGGCCATGGAATCCACCCAGTCTGTGGCGGCATCAGCATTCGGGGATCCAACGGTTTATATAGAGAAGTACCTTGAGAAGCCCCGTCACATTGAATTCCAGGTGATGGCAGATGAACATGGAAACGTTATCCACCTTGCAGACAGGGAATGCTCAATACAGAGGCGGCACCAGAAACTGGTGGAGGAGGCACCATCACCCATCATGACCCCTGAACTGAGGGAAAGGATGGGTTCAGCCGCAGTTAAGGCCGCCGAATATATAGGTTATGAGAACGCAGGTACTGTTGAGTTCCTGTATTCAAACGGGGACTTCTACTTCCTTGAGATGAACACCAGGATACAGGTTGAGCACCCAATAACCGAGGTGATCACCGGCGTGGACCTTGTTAAGGAACAGATAAGGGTCGCCTCAGGTGAGGAGCTCTCCTGCAGACAGGAGGACATAACAATAAGGGGCCATGCAATTGAGTGCAGGATAAATGCAGAGGACCCCCTATCAGATTTCGCCCCGAACCCCGGTAAGATCACAGGTTACAGGTCCCCCGGTGGAATAGGGGTCAGGGTTGACAGCGGGGTTTACATGAACTATGAGATACCACCATTCTATGACTCCATGATATCCAAACTCATAGTGTGGGGAATGGACCGTGAGGAGGCAATAAACAGGATGCGGCGTGCCCTCAGTGAGTACATCATACTGGGCGTCAGAACCACAATCCCCTTCCACAAGGCAATAATGAAAAATGATGCATTCCAGAGGGGAGAACTTCACACACACTTCGTGGATGAATACAGGCGGGGTATAGACGCTGAGATGCAGAAGATCGTCAAAGAGGACCAGGAGATGGTTGAACGCCTCCATTCAACATTTCTCCCATCAAAGAAGGTTGCAGCAATATCTGCAGCCATAGGAGCATACATGCACTCAAGAGGGGGGTGATGGTATGGAAGATTACTATGATCCATGCGAAGTTGAGGTAAAAACCAGGTACATAGGGCATGAATTGAAATGCTTCGATGAGGTGGACTCCACCAACAACGTGGCCAAGAGGATGGCAGAGGATGGCGCCCCGGAGGGTACAGTTGTAATTGCAAGGACCCAGTCCCGTGGAAGGGGTAGGCGGGGCAAACCCTGGATATCACCCCAGGGCGGGATATGGATGTCCATCATACTCAGACCGGAGGTTCACCCATCAAAGGCACCCCTCCTAACACTGGTCACAGGTGTTGCAGTTGCCAGGACACTGAAGGATGAATGTGGCCTTGATGTGGGAATAAAGTGGCCCAATGATATACTCATCGGAGATAAAAAGGTATGTGGAATACTCACAGAGGCCCATGCAAGGTTCAACACACTCGAATACGTGGTTGTAGGTGTTGGAATCGACACCAACGTGGATATCAGCCACTTCCCGGAGGAACTCAGGGAAGGGGCTACCTCCATTAAGAATGAACTCCAGAGGGACATAAAATCCAGTGAACTGATATCAAGGTTCCTTAAAAAGTTTGAGGAGGTCTATGATTCCTTCAAGGAGGGTAGAATGGATGAAATTCTAAGAGAATGGAGGAAGATGTCAAAGACCATCGGCAGACGTGTTGAAATAAGGAAGCAACTTGGTGAAATCGTCCATGGTGAGGCCATCGGCATCAACAGTGAGGGTGCCCTCATACTGGAACTGGACGATGGAACGCTCCGCAAAATAATATCCGGCGAGTGCATACACCTCTGATAGCGGCGGCCCTCCAGTTGCCGCCATTAACCTGATTTTTTGAAATACCCATCAGAGGGCCTCGATCATGGCTGGCCCCCCGTGTTCACCATCCACCCGGAATTTCCTTCCGGTTATCTTTTCTGCAAGCATTATATTGGTCTCCGCGTGCAGTGTAAGTTCAGAGGTGGCCACTCTTGAATTTCCTGCAATGGCCATGTAGGGGATGATCTGATCGCCCATGTACCTGTCAAGGGCTCTTCCAGATTCTATGAAGCCCAGGAGTTCCTCTGCGGCATCTGCCCCAACCAGTTCTGCCCTCTTTCCTGGTTTTCCCAGTGCAGTGGCACCGAGCCTTGTGTTGCCCTCAGCCCAGAGTGTGATGCCCGAGCCCCTCCCCAGTGAACCGGAGGCGTCCTCAACACTTATGTCCACATCGAGTCCTGTTCTCTCAAGGATCCTCCTTGCTGATTCCGCCTGCCTCTCAGCAACGTGAATCGGAAGGTTCCTGGAGTGGGAAACACCCCTTATACAGTGAATTTCAGCACTTTCAAGTACCAGAGGTCTGAGGGCGGATGGCTCAATAGTTACATTGACCACACCCCCACCCTCGGGATAGTAGCCCCTCTCAATTAACTCAAGTTTTGCGGTGTAACCCATCATACCAAGGATGGGGAGCGTCACCTCCCTGAGGTAGTCTGCTGTGGGTGCCCAGAGGACATCTGTGCCGCCCCTCACGGTTACATCCAGTTCACCAGTGGAGGCTGTGGAGGCTATCATTATGGCCTGGAGGACAAGTCCCGTGCTTCCAGCGGTTTTTATGTCAAATTCAAATTTCCCGCCACTAACACGTCCCGGTGAAAATTCAAGTTCCATTGAACCGAGTTCATCCCCCCTGAGTTTGCCATTGCTTATCTCTGCAATTGCCCTCACGGCAGTGAGGTGCTGGTGTGAGAGTCCCTTCATTGGCCTGCGGGCCCTGATATTGTATATCCTTATCCTGCGTGATTCCAGGGCTGCGAGGGCTGTGGATACCCTTACAACGGCTCCCCCACCCTCGCCCTCTGATCCATCAATAACTATCAGCCTGACACCTCCATAATAAACTCAGAATCGTTCAGATGTGCCCATTTTCAGTTTTTGTTCTAAAATTTAAGAATTCCATTTGAATAAAAAATTATTCCTGGCATTCAGAAACCATTCAGCGCATGAAGTCCCGCAAAAAACCTCATGAACCGAAGATAAGTTTCTTCATCATTTCCCTGTCCCTGATGATGCCGGAAAGTTTATCCACTGCGTCCTCAATTGCCCCCCTCAGAAGTTCAGGCTCAAGCCTCTCTGCGTCCCTTGATGACAGGTCAAACCTCAGTGTCTTTGATGCCCCGGGCATCCCCACAGCGGGTATGGTTATTATTCCATGGTCAGAAAGAAGCAGCATTGAAAGGGCCACACCGATTTCATCACCGCTGTATGTGGAATCATAGAGTTTCTCCAGTGAATCAGGTTTTATCATTATCCCTGTGGGTGTCTCCTCCACATTGAGGTCCCTTAGAGCCTCAAGAAGGTATCCCTTCCTTTCAAGGGCGTTGAGAATTTCAGATGGGTCGAAGCTCTCCAGTGCCCTCACCATTGCAGCGATGAGTGGTGGCTGGGCCTCAAGTCCGAACCGGTAGGCCCTTGATTTAACCCGCTCAACAAGGTCGGATCTTCCTGCGAGAAGACCTCCCCTTGGCCCGTGCATCAGTTTATCTGTGCTTGTGACTGCAAGGTCTGCTCCCAGGTCACATGCCCTCTTCTGGTTAAATAGAACCGTCCTCAGCCTGGCGCCTGATGCGTCATCCACAAGTACCGGTACCCCCTCCAAGTGGGCCCTTTCAATTACCTGCTGGAGCTCCGCCTCATCAACAACCCTGTGGTCCATTGTCGAACCTGTTACGACCACGAGAGATGTGTTTTCGGGTATATCCTCGGTGAAGTCATCTGTCTCATGGTACCTGGCTGCTGCCAGTTTGGTGCTTGCCGGGATGGATGGGTGGGATGGGAGTTCCGGGAGGTAGTGCACAACCATTGAATCAGGCTCTGCAAGTTCCAGTATGGATGCAAGTATTGCGCTGCTTGTCCTGTTAAAGGCAGCCACCATTTCGCCGCCCATGTGCTCTCTGCCAGCTATCTGGAGTCTCTCCTCGAAGACCGCCGGCCCCACGTACGTCTCAAGGAGACCAATATCCTCTACCTCAAGGGGAAAGCCCCCTGAAAGACCCGTGAGGTCATATATTCCCTCACGGCCCTCGCTGGAAATACGCTCCCCTATCATCTGGAGGGCGTGTTCCCTGCGCTTAACCTCATTCAGGTGATCATGGAACATCACATCACCCATTCAATCAGTTTTCCCCTGCAACATGTCCCTTCCTTGGTCTGCCATTCTCCGGTTTAAGGATTATGGCATGGTCCGCAGAATTCTGAAGTGCAGCACTGAAACCTGGCTCGGCACCTATCACAATTGTATCCTTACCATTTTCCTTTGCCTTGTTTATTATGGGTAGAAAATCAGCGTCGCGTGTCATAAGGGCTATTATATCAATATTAGGGTTGTATATCAGTTCCATGGCCTCAACAGCCATGTAGACATCTGTATCTCCAGCCACGACAATTGGGGTAAAGCCCTGGTTCACAATGGCCTCTATCAGTTTATCAGAGGCGTACTGGTTCAGAAGAACCTTTCCAACACGCATATTCCCGTATTCAGACATTATCTTTCTTACAAGGTCCAGGTTCAGACTGAATTCCTTTCTGAGCATGTTCGGCCCATCCACAAGAAGGCCAATGTTTTTTTCACCGCCCTCCTTTTTCTTGATGGGAATGTATTCCTTAAGGGAAGTCAGTTTTTCAAAACTTCGCATGGTATTGAATCCTCCACTAAAAAAATTTAATCATAATAATTATTGATGTTATTATAAATAAAGTTAAAGTTTCTTAAAGGCGGGGGAGTCACCCCGAAAATCCCCGGATTATTCTATCTCAAGGGATAGTTCATCCTCAAAGAGTTCCCTTACAACCTCAAGGGATTTATCGTTGAGCTGTGTGATGGCACCCTCACCGCCCTCATTGTAGTAGTAGTCTGCGTTCACTATTCTGCCCTCATCATTGAGGTAAAGGAAAAGCCCGTCATAGTACCTTTCAGGGTTGCCTGATGGGAGAAATATCTCAATCCTCACAAGGATTTCGGAACCACATATGTTGTTATAGAAGTTCTCACGTTCATCATCATTCTTCAAAAGTTTTTTAAATTGATTTATTCTCTTTTTAAGCTCCTTTTCAATCTTTTTATCGGACATCATATCACTCGCGCAGTTATAAAGGTTGATTTCACCCTTAATCCAATTTCTCATATATAATTTTTGATAGCAGAAAGATAACGTTAATAAAGCTGATTTTCTTAAAAACGTCAGGATATCAGTTCAAGGGGGTTATCCCGGCACATCATCGTTATATCTGAGTGAGAAAATCCATGTTTCTTCATCAGGTATATGAACTGCTTCATGCCTACAATGGGGGATGGATTGTGACCCTGCCCGAAGTCAGTAGCCATTATGCACCTTTCCGCACCAACATACCTCACAGATTCAACTATGCGTTCAAAGTCAAGCCCATCATGGCGGGGCATGCAGGCCACAAGGCAGTGCTCAAGGTAAGCCCGCCTTGACATCTCCCTCTGCTCCTCCAGGGTGGCACCCACAACACCCGTCAGTGGATGGTTGATGATAATTTTACCGACACCATAATCTGCAGCAAGGTCAAGCACATGGAATATCTCAGGGGGCTTCAGGTGTCCAGTTCCCAGGATCATGTCATGTTCAGCAACAGCAGCAATAACACCATCAAGGTCACCCTCAGCCCTCCCCACCGAGACCGTGGGTAACCAGACGAACCTTCCGCCCATCATGGCGGCGGCATGGACCGCATCCGGGTTGAGGCCCCCCACCGACGTGTTCAGTGTAACGCCCCCAATGACCCTCATCCCTGTAACCTCAGAGGTCAGTGCAGCCCTCCCTGAGGTGGGTTCGGTGTGACTCTTTATCACAACAGCCTCCATACCCTCCCTGAGTGCGGCGGAAGCAAGTTCAATGTCATTCATGAATCTATCCCTCACATCCGGGGCTGTGTGGATATGGGTGTCCACAAGTCCCTCAAGTTTAATGTGCTCCGAGAGGCTGAAGTCAAACATTCCGCTCACACACAGCTCAATCGAGTATCCTCTGGACCTCAAGGTCGTATTCATCATCTGAGGTTTCATAGAGGCTTCTGCCATCGGCGTCCATGGCAACTATGAGGGGCCCGAAGTCCTCAACCTCCAGCTCCCATACCGCCTCAGGCACACCCAGGTCCAGCCAGTGCACTGCGGCTATACCCTTAACTGCCGAGCCATAGAGTGCCGCGCAGCCCCCCACCGCTGCAAGGTAAACAGCGCCTTTTTTTCTCAGGGCATTCCTGGTTCTATCATCCATTCCACCCTTACCTATAACCGCCCTCACACCCATCTCTATAACCTCTGGCTGGAAGGGGTTCATTCTCCCGCTTGTGGTGGGCCCCACAACCACAAGCTGTGCAGGGGGTTCAGTTATCGACTCAGCGCTGATATCAGGTTCCCCCTCAAACCTTATTATGGGTCCCGCATGGAAGATCACAGAGCCCTCAATATCAAAGGGGGCTCCCCTCTCAATTATCCTTTTATGGGCCCTGTCACGGGCCGTGAATATTTTTCCTGTGATGTAAACGATGTCACCAGCTTTAAGTTGGGTTACCTCATCTGAAAGTGGTGTTTTAAGTTTTATTTCCATGTTCTCCCTTCCTGTATAGAGTTAAATGTGTACTGAAGAATGACACTGGTTATCAGTTAGATTTAAACTCCAGAGCATCCAAGAGTTGTGCTGCTGAATAAATTTAATATGGATCAAATTTTTAAATATCTTTCTCCAGTGGATCCCAGAACTTGTTGAGGTAGAATATGTCAAGCACAAAGAATGTGACTGATCTTTCAAAGTACATCATGACCCTCCCAAAAACCGAAATATCACTCCTCTCAATGATATTTATAAGCTTCGTTGTGGGTGCTGTGGGGTTTATCATCGATATGGTCCCCGGGACAAGCGTACTCCATGACATACTCTATGGGGGCACCAATGGGGTGCTTGTCCTTGGATTTTCATCAATAATGGCCGGTGCCATCACCCAGCCATGGGTCAACTCGCTGGGTGGTAGAAGGATGAAGATGAAGCAGTCCATGTTCCTGGCATTCTTCTCCATGATGATCTTCTCCCTCATCTACCTTGGGGGGTGCCTGGCATCATCCCTGCTGCACACAGACCTTATACTAAACTCCATAATACTCGCCTCTGCTGTTATATTCGCCTTCCGCCTCCTGGTGATCTGGGGAACCTCAAACATAAGCTTCACAAATTCAACTCTGATATCCTCTGTACAACCAGTTCTCATAGTTAGCATGAACATCGTTGTGGCATTCCTGAGCCTCGCCACAAACATTGGATACTTCAGTGTGATAGGATTTTTGCTGAAGATACTTGTCGCCTCAGCAATGCTCATACTTGCCATCTACTCATTTGTCATGGTGGTTGAGTCACCCATGAGAAAGAACCTTGGGGTCGGCTCACTGGAGTTCCTGAGCCTCTTTCTCTCACATATAACCGAGGATTCGCCGGAACTTGAAAGCATCTTCAGTGAGATCGGTGAACCCGTGGATACACTTGCAGGTGTGGTGGCATTTCAGAGGGGCTCCGATATAAAGGCCCTCTTCATAAGCCCCTCTGTACACCCGGGTCCAATAGGTACCATAGGCGGTGCCAACATGCCCACCATACTCTCTGAGAGATTTGATACATTCACCATGGTGGCCCATGGACCTTCAACCCATGACTTCAACCCGGTATCCGTGAGGGAACTGGAAAAGGTTGAGGGTGCTGTCAGGGAGGCACTTGATGGTATGGAGTACCATGAGGGCGCCAGTAAATTCAGGAGATACACCAGAAACAGCGCCACCATCGGGGTCCAGTTCCTCGGTGATGGCATGCTGATCCTTGCAACAATGGCTCCCAATGGATTTGATGACATAGAATTTGGTGTGGGGCTTTCAATGATGAACCTTGCAGGGGGCCGCTGCGGATCAAAAAATGTGGTTGTTGTGGACTGTCACAACTCATTCCAGGGCGAAACAGGCCGGATACTTGCAGGTAACCCTGAAATGTTCGACCTACTTGATGCTGTGGACTCCATTGAGTGCCCTCCACGCCGTCATAAGTTGAGGGTTGGCTGTGCCCAGAGGAAAATGGATGGCCTCTCAAAGGAGGATGGTATTGGCCAGAGCGGAGTTATGGTCATGGTGGTTGAGGCCGGAGAACAGAGGACCGCCTACGTGCTCCTTGACGCCAATAACATGGTCATGGGCTTCAGGGATGAGATACTGGAGGAAATCCTGAAGCTGGACATAGATGAAGCCGAGGTGATGACAACTGACACCCACTTTGTGAACACCCTTTCAGGAGGCCACAACCCCATCGGAAAACACAGAAGGGATGATATCATAGAGGAGATCAAAAAGGCGGTTTCAGAGGCTGTTGATGACCTTGAGGAGGTGAGGGCAGGGTGCCGGGTCGTCAGAATAAGGGGTCTGAATACCCTCGGCCCCACCAATTCAACGGAACTCGTATCAACCATAAGTTCAATCGTTGCTGTGAGCCGTGTGATAGCCCCCCTCATATTCGTACTTGCACTTATATTCGTCTTTGCCTGGATATTCTACTGGGCCTGAAAAAAGAGGAATCCATAGAGTTATGGTGGTTGAAAAAGAGGAATTTATGGGGTTATTGTGGTTGAGGTTATCAGGATTGCCCATACAACGAACCAGATGAAGAGAAATGGCACTATACCGCTCCAGAGCCACCCCTTGAATCCCCCAACCTCTTCCTTACCGAACAACCTTTCTGCAATATTTCCAACAATCAACAGAATCACAAGGCCCGCGAAGGTGCCGAGTGCCTGATTTTTTCCAAGAACTGCTATTGAACCATTTGAAAGGTAAAATGACACCACTGCAGCCACTATACCTGCAGGAACATGAAGGGCAGTCATTTTAGCATCAGTATCCATATTAAAACCTCCAGAGAGTTTTTATTATCTTGATGGTCTTAAAACTTTTCCATCGAACCATGGAAAGATATTATTATACCATCATTAAATACTTAAAGCCGTCGGACTTCTGTTTCTTGCGAGGTGTTGAATATGAAGACAATGTCAAACGTTGATGTTTTTGCAGTTACCAGGGAACTCAATGATATTCTAAGTGGTGCCAGGGTGGATAAGGCCTATCAGCCCCTCAGGGACACTGTGATAATCAGATTCCATGTACCCGGAGAGGGAAGGGTGGATGTGGTTATGCAGGCAGGTGTCAGGATACACAGAACAGAGTATCCCCCTGAAAATCCAAAGATCCCCCCATCATTCCCCATGCTCCTCCGAAAGCACCTCAGGGGTGGAATCGTGAGGGAGGTCCGGCAGCACAGTTTTGACAGGATAGTGGAGATAGAAATCGAGAAGGAGCAGAAATACACCCTCGTGGTGGAACTGTTCTCAAAGGGGAACATAATACTCCTTAACCAGGAGGGTGAGATAATACTGCCCCTTAAACGAAAAACCTGGAGTGACCGTCGAATAGCGTCCCGTGAAAGGTATGAGTACCCCCCATCAAGGGGCCTCCACCCCCTCAGATATGAGATAGGTGAACTTGAGGAGATGCTGAAAAACTCAGACACCGACCTCATAAGGACCCTTGCAAGAAACGGGTTTGGGGGTCTCTATGCAGAGGAGATCATCCTGAGGTCCGGTCTCGACAAGAAAAGGGCAGCCAGCACCCTGAGCAGAGATGAGATAGAAAAAATCGACTCTGCAATAAATGAACTCTTCAAGCCGCTGAGGGACCTCAAATTCAACCCCCACATCATAAAGAATGGTGAGGGTGACGTGCTCCCCATTGAACTCATGGTGTACCGTGATAGGGAGAGGGAGTACTTTGAAACCTTCAACGAGGCTGCAGACGAGTTCTTCAGTTCAATATTCAGGGAGGAACTCAGGAAGGTCCATGAGGCTGAGTGGGAGAAAGAAGTTGAGAAATTCAGAAAGCGACTCAGAATACAGAGGGAGACCCTCCAGAAATTCCAGGACACAATAGATACCTCAACAAGAAAGGGTGACCTCCTCTATGCACACTACTCAGCCATTGAGGATGTGCTAAGAACAATAAGGGACGCCCGTGAAAAATACTCCTGGAAGGAAATACGGAAGATAATAGCTGATGCCCGCAGTAAGGGAATGGTGGAGGCCCAGATGATCCAGGAGATCGATGGGATGGGAAACATGACACTCCTTATTGACGGTGAAAGGATAAGGATTGACCCGAAACTGGGGGTTCCAGAGAATGCAGAGGTTTACTATGAAAAGGCCAAGAAAGCCAAAAGGAAAATAAAGGGTGTGCTCCAGGCAATCGAGAAAACAGAGAAAGAAATTGAGAGGGTTGAGAAGAGAAGGGACGATGCCCTCAGAAACATCATGGTCCCCCAGAAAAGGGTTAAAAGGAAACTCCGCTGGTTTGAAAAATTCCGCTGGTTCGTCTCATCAGACGACTTCCTTGTAATTGGGGGAAGGGACGCCGGGACCAATGAGATGGTGGTGAAGAGGCACATGGAGCCAAGGGACATATACCTCCACTCGGATATCCATGGGGCCCCATCGGTGGTTATAAAAAGTGAGGGCCGTGAGGTACCAGAAACAACCATTCAGGAAGCCGCGGTTTTTGCAGCGTCATTTTCAAGTGCATGGACGAGGGGTTTCACGTCCCTGGATGTCTACTGGGTTCACCCCGAGCAGGTTTCAAAGACTCCCAGGTCCGGGGAATTCGTCGCAAGGGGGGCCTTCATCATAAGGGGCACCAGGAATTACATAAGGGGCGTTCCCCTCAAGGTGGCTGTTGGTGTGGTGGACCACGATGGGGAAAGGGTTATGTGCGGTCCCCCGTCGGCGGTGAAAAAAAGAACAGATAATTTTGTTGTGGTAAAACCCGGTTACACCAAAAAAGAGGCCCTTGCAAAGGCAATAAAATCAAAAATTGATCCTGAGAATCTATTCCAGCTTGAGGACTTTGTAAGGGTCCTTCCACCTGGAAAGGGCGACATTGTTACATGAGATTAAGTTATTTAACCCTCCTCTTAAGGTTCTTCTTGAGCAGGAAGTTCAGGTCAATGAAGTATTTGCCCTCCTCATCAGAGACGATTATTGAGTCATCCTCAAGGAGGGATGTCAGGTTAACCTCATATATACCGTTCTTCCTGACCATTATGGTCTCAATGGGGTCCCCCACAGGTTCAGGGTCCCTCCTGTCGGCCACATACCTGAAGTACCTGCTTCCACATTTTGGACATCCATTCTTTAGTTCCTCTGAAGACCTGAACTTCTCCCCGCACTTAATGCACTGATGCACCTGAATCACCGATCTCTGCAATCATTGAGAGGAAGTTTGACTTCCTCTTGACTGTTCGCATGACATTGGCAGGTCCTATTATGGTGAGTCCAACTGTCCTTCTCTTTGAGAGTCCCAGAAATGCCTTCTCATCCTTTTCAAGTGTATATATGTCTATTCCCACAAAGTTCTCAACGTCGATCTCTCTCATGGTGGTCTCTATGAGTTCAGCCTCCTCTGAGGGTGAAAGACTTCCCTCCAGAACCAGTATGTCCCCATCCTTTACACGGTCTATGATCATTGAGATCTTTTCCATGCTGCTTTTATCCTCAAGAGCCTCTGATGAAAGAAAATCCATTTTCAAGCCATCCATTTTAACCCCTCACCTGAATTTTTTAACCATCTGCATGTAAAGGTCCTCTGTGTTTTCACCGTGCAGTGCCGAGATAGGGACAACCGTATGCTGGGGGAAAACAGATATGATCCTCTCCGGAGATGACTCAGGGAGGTCTATCTTGTTTGCAACTATGAGGAAGGGTATCTTCCTCGCCTCAAGGTTCCCTATTATTGTTATATTCGCCTGTGTCAGAGGGTCCTGTGATGAATCCATGACAAGGAGTACACCGGTAACGTCGTCAAGCCATTTTATTGCCTCAATTATCCCCTTGGTGGCCTCCTTAGCCCGTTCCTTGGCCTCCTGCTCTGACAGGCCAAATTCAAGGAAGTTCTTGTAGTCAACCTTTGTTGCTATTCCCGGCGTGTCAATGATATCAAAGTCAAGCTCCGCCCCATCCCTCTCTATGGTGATTCTCTCCTGCTTGTACACCGTTCTTGTCTCGTGTGGTATCTCTGATGTCAGCCCAAGGGGTTTTCCAAGCCAGTCCTCACACATCCTGTTTGCAAGGGTTGTTTTACCGGAATTTGGGTGGCCGTAGAGTCCTATCTTCAGTTTCTTGTTTCTTCCGAGCAGTTTATCAAGGAAATTGGTGAAAAAATTTGCCATCCTTATCACTTCTTTATGATTAATCTTCATAGACTCCCCCAACCTCAAGGACAACGACCTCTGTGTCAGGGGAGGTTCTCCCTACCATCTCAACAAAGATCTCCGGGTCCTGTTCAATTACCGGGAAGGTGTTGTAGTGCATGGGAAACACCCTTTCTGGTTTTATCCATTCCACGGCGATGGATGCGTCCTCTGGACCCATTGTGTAGCGGTCCCCTATGGGTAGAAGTGCAATTTCGGGCCGGTAAATGGCACCTATAACATCCCTCATATCCGCGAACAGTCCTGTATCACCTGCATGGTACACCTTCCCCTCAGGGGTTTCAATGATGTAACCGCATGCGCTTCCACCTGATGTGACCTCCTCTGTGAAGTCTATATCTGAGGAGTGCTTGGCATCCACCATCCTTATGGTGACTCCATCAACAGAAACAGTTCCGCCGATGTTCATACCGTTACTTTCAAGCCCCTGCCTTCCAAAGAAAACCGAAAGCTCGTGGTTAGCTATCAAGATGGCCCCTGACCTGTCGGCTATTTCCATGGCATCGCCCAGGTGATCTGCGTGGCCATGGGTTACACAGATGATATCAGGGTCAAGTTCCTCCACCGCAGTGCTGCAGACAGGGTTGTTGCTTATGAACGGGTCTATGAGTATCTTTGTGTCATCTGATGTTATTTCAAATGCCGAGTGTCCAAACCACTGAATTTTCACTAAACTCCCTCCAGGTTGATTTCATCTGAAAGATTCCATGCCTCCTCAAAGAGTTTTTTAATTTCAGATATGGATTTCTTGTCCTTGTAGATAACACCAACCTCAAAACTCTCATATATCGGGTCAGTTGATATTATAAGTCCGTTCTTATCATCTGCAACCGCTGCAACGGTATGTATATGGGGCATGGTCCTTATCTCAACGTTATTGTCCATTAAGACCTTTATGAGTTCCACAGAGGCCTCATCATCAAGACTGGCCTCCTGTATTATCAGGCGGCTCTCTGTATCCATGAATTTCTTGAGCACCGAGACATCTATGTTCCTTATCCAGGGATACATGAGGACAACACTTTCTTCAGCAGCAGTTATGGTCTCCCTCATTGCATCCTGCACATCTGATGCATCAAATGACCATATTATGCTCGGCTCCCTTGTTTCAGCCCTTATCCTGTTTATGGCTCCCTTGAATGAATCCAGCCTGTCCTCGAGGAGGTCCTCAACATCATCCACATTTTCAATATATTCCTGCTTGAGTTTTTTTAGCCTCTCTGTCACGTAGCTGTTGTCTGTCTTTGAGGGTGTTCTTCTGACCGGGGCTGGTTTTACTGGTTTCTGTGCTTCCTTTTTAGGTGGTAGGCCCTTGCCCTTTTCAGATGCATCCTCCTTACCCTTTCTCAGTTTTGGAAGGCTGAACAGTCTTTTACGGGGAGATTTAGTGGCTTCGGTTTTAGAAACCTCCTCTGAAGTCATGTCAGGAGATTTCTTTTTGGGAACGGGTTTTATGGCCTTTTCAGGAGTGATTTTCCTGATAGGGGCTATCTTTGACGGCTCTGAAGATATGGACTCTGATGCCGATGACCCTTCAGTAGAGGATTTTATATCCTCTGATTCCTTCGTGGGTGTTTCGGCTGCGACCGGTTTGGCTCCAGCTGATGTTTCAGGAACACTCTTTTCCGAACCTTCATATTCCTTTTCTGGTTTTTCTTTAAGTACCGAAGGGATTCTCCTTTTTGGAGCCCCCTCAACAGCCTCAGGAGCCTTCAAAGTTGAACGCCCAACACCAACAACCTTCTTCTCAGGACTCCCCTCAACAGCCTCAGGAGCCTTAAAGGTGGGCTGTCTTTTAACAGGAGCCCTTTTAGCAGGTTTAACCTTCTTTTTAGGGGGTTTTTTCTCTGATGCAGCTTTAATAGATTCCAGGTCTATTCTTCCTGCAAATAGAAGGGTGATTATAAGACCAGGTACAAAGAGAATGAGACCCAGAAAGAACATGAAAATATCCGGTGGTGTCGCAAAGCCAAGGGACATGAAGTAAAGGCCAGCAAATATCATTAAGATTCCAGCAAATGTAACCAGTAAATATATCATTGAATGCCTCCCGCTCCCAGGAATTACTATGGTTTAAATTAATATCTTATTATCTGCATTCATTTATAAAAGGTTTTTTAGGGTGAAAGTTTATATGATCCGGTTTTTATAAAATGATGTATAAAATTAATTGGGGTGTATTTCAGTGATCATAGTTTTTGATGAATGCGGTCAGGGAGCCGCTGAGTATATACTTCTCTTTGGTGGTGTGATTGTTATTGCGATAGCAACCCTTCTGATCTATACAGAGTACATAAAAACAACTAATCCTCTTAATGTGGCCACGGACCTCAACAATGTCAGGGAAAGCGTAAACAGCGGATAATCACATGTTCCCTGCCCTGATCTCAAAGTATGTTATAAGGTGCCTGAGCTGCTCATGGGCATCATCCTCGTCACTCAGGGCATAGGCAAGTTTCTGTGTCATGATACGCTTCTGGTCAGGGTCCAGGGACAGTATTTCATTTATTATCATTCCAAATATGTCCTCGGCATCAACTCCAATTTTGGCTGTTTTAGCCCTGAATATCTTTCTGAGTTTGTTAAGCGCTGATTCTGATTCATGCAGGTTTTCAGATTCAAGTTTTCTTATTAAGAGGTTCATCTCAAGGGGATCCCTCTGCACAAGACCAAACATTATGCCATCAGGTTTAAGGGACTGCACCCTATCAACACCATTGTATATGCCAAGGTCATAGCCTGTGACGGTTATCCTGCTGGCCTTTAGAAGCTTGAAGATGGCCTCATTTATTGTCTTATCGGTGACACTGAACTCGATTCTGGATCTTATCCTATCTACAATCTCTGCCCTGCTAAGATCTCCGTCCTGGAGGATTTCAAGTATCACCCTGTCAATGTTGTACTTCCGCGGCATTGCATCACCTTTGTGATATTATGAACAAAACCATTTAAATATATTTATATCGATGTGAAATGGATGGTTAAAATGGAAAGGTTATCCACTAAATTTATAAGTGGTTAACAACATAAGATAGAACAAGCCAGAACTGGTGAATTAATGGAGGTGTGAAATTATGAAGTTCCTGAAAGATGAAGCCGGACAGGGCGCAGCTGAATACATACTGCTCTTCGGTGGTGTAATCGTAATAGCAATCGTCGCACTACTAATCTACAGAGCATACTTCAGCAGATCAAACCTAAACGCCGCACAGGACATAAACGACGTAAGGACAAACGTCCAGACAGACGCAGGAATCTAAGAGCAGGATTAAATTGTTGATCGAGGAAGAGGCTCAGATAAGCGCTGAAATGATACTGATTGTAGGAGCACTGCTGGTGATAGTCATAGCCGTAGGCTCCTACATTTTCAACATCTCTGGATCAATAGCCGGAAACATCAGCGAAGTAATCAACACCGCCCGTGACACCACGATCAACAAACTCTGATTAAATTCTTAAGATTTTTTTTAAATTAAATTGTGATTTAATTTTCGAGTTATAATTATCTGGTTTCTGATAATAAGCTCCTTATCATGATAAACCTAGAAACCAGATCTAGTAGTTTTCTTGTCTGGAATGCTTCTTTAGATGAACTTTTAGAAAATATTAGCTCTTTTAAATTCATAAATTAGAAGAGTTTGGCTCAAAAACTATTATTAGTAGATGAGTGCATTAATATACATCGACGTGTTTAAAATCTAAAGGAGTGAAATTATGAAGTTCCTGAAAGATGAAGCCGGACAGGGCGCAGCTGAATACATACTGCTCTTCGGTGGTGTAATCGTAATAGCAATCGTCGCACTACTAATCTACAGAGCATACTTCAGCAGATCAAACCTAAACGCCGCACAGGACATAAACGACGTAAGGACAAACGTCCAGACAGACGCAGGAATCTAAGAGCAGGATTAAATTGTTGATCGAGGAAGAGGCTCAGATAAGCGCTGAAATGATATTCAATAAATACCACAATACTTTCGTGACTATACACTTCTAAGGTCCCCGGCTGAAATGATATTCAATAAACACCGCCTGTGAAACCACGATCAACTGATTAACTTGTTCAAAAATTCTGAAGTATATAAACCTTTATCTCTGGATTTCCATAAAACGCAGAAACCTAATTCTGAAGTATATAAACCTTTATCTCTGGATTTCCATAAACCAGTGAAAACCGGTCATCAGGAACTCCCAGCAAAAGTCTTAAGAGCAGTGAGTTCCTGTATTTTCTGTTCATGAGGTACATTCCACCATCCATCTCCACCAGTGAACTCTTTCCTGAAGGATCGATGACCTCCTCCTCAGTGTGGTTTCCTCTAACCCATATCCTGGAGTATATATCCTCTGAAACAGTGTAATTTCTATCCACTCTCATGGCAATGCTGTTGATCATCTGATCCGGAATCACAATGACTACTTCGCGTGAATTGAGGGGGTGGGTCCTGCTGATTACCCTGAGTGCATTTTCATCATGAAAACCGTATTTTTTCACCAGCACCTCTCTGGCCCGGGACCTTTTGAGGGAAAGAATCTCCTCCATTATCTCGAGGGCCATAACACTGTCACCTGTATAATTTTCAAGGAGAAGGTATGACTCATCACCCGAACTGGAGAGCATCCTCAGAACATTTACAGATAGTGTGGTGTCGTTAGATGAGAGGGCCCTGCTGATCCAGTAGTCCCTGGCAGTTGATGGTATCCTCTGGTCAATGGATGGTCCATACCACAGTGTCCTGGCGGGTAAGGTCTCAATGTAGGCCAGTCTGCCGTCATAGAGAACAGGCCTATCTGCTTGAGAAGTGTAGAAGTGGCCATAGCTCCATTCAGTTACTATAACTGAATCAGTGGAAGTATTTTCAGCTATCCACTTTGCCGATTCCTCAAAGTAGTCATCATAGCCGGGTTTCAGATCTCCAAGCATACCCCATGATACGAAAACCTGAACCAGAACCAGCGCTATGATGATAGAAGAGGCAACCATTTTAATCTTTTTAAAAGTAGTGGAGGAATATTCTGTCACAATACCCGTTAGTATCCCTGCGGATATCGAAAGTGGTGGTATAAGGAACATGATGAACCTTACGCCCTTGATGAGCATCAGCACCCCTGTGAGGACCCAGAGAGAAATTATGATAATCAGAATTTCCGGTGCACTGTCACGTCCACGGATAAGGTAAAGTGGAATTCCCAAGCCGCCCATAATAATCAGCGCCGGGGATATGTACCTCAGGATTTTATCAGGAGATGCTGGCTGAAGCTCCGCAACAGTGGCATAGGAATCAGGCCAGGGGTACCATAATGAGTGATTCATGAGGTCAGGTAATCTTAGAGGTCCCACGAAAAGCTTAATGAGTTCAAGCCGATTCAGAACTATCAGAAGAACAAAAAGAACAGCGAATGCTGGAAGGAAGACCTCCAACATATCCTTCATGTTTTCACTGTTTCTAAACACTACCATACAAACTAAAAATGATGCAAAAAGTATGTAAAACATTATCTGCCAGCCGCTCCATGTGATTGAGAAGAGAAAAAGGAATAATCCCGCACATGATGATACTAGAATCCTGTTTTTTTCACTGCAATCTGCCTCAACAAGAAAGAGGAGTGCGGTTAGGGGGATTGTGATAATGAGCATGTCAGCATCATAGAACCCATAAACGGTTTTGATAAGATAGAATGGGGCTGAAACAATGAGAATACCTGCCACGAATCCAGGGAAGTTCCCATAAAATTTTCTCACAATGAGAAAACATACTATTCCCGCTAGTGGAGCTGTAAAGGCCGGCATGAGAAGGCAGGTCCCACGGAGGCTCACCGGTGCAACTGCGCTGATCAGTGCATATAAAGTTGAGGCCATGATGGGGAGTAGTGGGGGGTAGTCCAGAGGAACACCTGGAGGATAATATGAGTGGAGATCCCATTGCATCCCATCAATCACAGCATCACCCATGTGTCCCCCGGATACGATGTTCTCTGTGAGGCGGTAATTGTAATAGGAGTCACTCTCCTGAAAATACTGCAGTCCGTTTTCATCGGTATAGAGTGGATCATCAAAGAAAGCATTTTCCATCCTCAGAAAGAATCCCAGAAAGAATATAACCGCAATGAGGATAATGGAAATCCTCAGATCCCTCCCACACATCACCTCAACCCCCAGATGGTTACCTGACCATTTCTGTATATCCTTCTGAAGTGTTCGCTTTCCTCCCCAAGGAGCACCAGTCTTACGAAGAGGGAATCATCAAATCTTCTATCTATAATTATGGCCTCCCGTTCATCTGGGAGGAATATAACAGAAAAATTGCTGGATTCATTCACTTCGACGCTTTTCACAGAGTTTTCGTCCTTTATTATGAAACGGTAGGGCCTCTTACCCCTCCATGAGCCCCCCTCAATCGATTTCAGCATTTCAGACCTCCCGGTATCTGCAACCTCATAGAGGGGTCCGGGGGTGACTGAGGTGAAGTTCCATGATCCATAGTAAAGGTACCAGTACCCTATGTACCGCATACCCTCTGTTGTCAGAATAACATAGTTCCTCCTCTCTGGATGGGTGTATCCAAGGAGTTTATTTACAAAATCCCTGTCAAGGCCATACTTTGTGGTGAGGATCTCCTCCGCAGATCCTCTGTTAACGCCAAGGATATCGTTGAGTATCTGGACCGTTATTGACGTGTTTTCTGTCCTGTTCTCTAGAAGTGAGACTGCTGAGTCCCCCGACGATGTGAGCATCGTTAATATTCCGACAGATAAACTCTCATTGTCTGTCTCGAATGCCCTGAAAATCCAGTAGGCCCTCGGGGTATTCTGTGATCCCCCATCAAAAAGAACTGGGCGTTCTGCGGCGGCTGTGATGTAGTGACCATAGCTCCATTCAGTCACAACAACGGTGCCCTCTTTTGTTCCATCCTTCAGGAAATTCGCTGCATCCGAGAAATCATCATTTATAAAGGGAACCCTGCCAATCTCAGCAGCCTCGACGGTGGCCACTGAGATTATGAGGGCCAGTAGGAGAACCACAGGAATATCCGCCCTGAAGTCCCATCTACCGCTGATGGCCCGCATATATGAGAAGACAACGCCAAGGAATATGCCGGATATGAATGTGAGGGGGGTTATTGCGAGAATACCGAAGCGAACACTGATATAATATGCGGTAAGCCCTGCAAGCATCCATACCAGTGAAAGGGTGAGGATGAATGGGTTGAATGATGGGAGATGTTTCCTCCTCATATCTCCCCTTATGAAGATGCTGATAATCACAAGAGCCCCGAAAACACCAAACCCCAGGTTGAGGGGTCCTGCAGCAGAGAGGAACACCTCAACTGAGGGGTGGCCAAGTTCTGAGACCGACTCATAGATATCTGGCCATGACCCGCTCGATGATGTTGAGTCAAGGATGCCGAGTGGGTTAACCCCTGAAAGCTGCTGGGGGCCATTGAATAATCCTATCAGAAGAAATGCCAGTAAAACTGGAAGGAAGAGCCTCTTGATGCACGATAAATCAAGCTCCCCCATCCTCCATGATATGATTGAATAAATAAAGGCCGATGCAAGGGTAACATAGAACATGAACGGCCACCCTGTCCATGAAAGGGAGAAAACCAGCATGGAAACCACAAAAAGTAGCCCGGAAGTGATGTATCCATATTTATCCCTGGATTCCACCACACCCGTGTAGAAAAGCACAATTAAAGCTGGCATCAGACAGTTGAACATGTCTGTATCAAAAAAGCCAGGGATTGTCCTTGCAAAGTAGAGGGGTGCTGTGACCATCAGTATGCCCCCGGCGAACCCTGCGGCGTCACCAGCATACTTTCTGATGAGGAAGAACATCACAGTACCTGCAAAGGGTGCCACAACAGCCGGCAACCAGAAGCAGAGCTCGTAGAGGCTCATATCTGTGAAGGGGTCAAGAAGCCTGTAGAGCATTATAGAAACCCATGATATCACTGGTGGATAGACAGCGGGTCTTCCAGGAGGGTAATAGGAATAAGAGTCCCATGGAATCCCTGATCTCAGTGTATCCCCAGGATGACCGTTTTTCAGGTAGTTCTCTGTGATGCGGTAGTTGTAATAGGAGTCCAGTTCGTACATGTAGGGAAGGCCCCGATCATCTGTGAGATATGGCCTCTCAGTCCCATTGACGTCTCCAAGATGAACCGTGTCAGCTCTAAGGATGAAACCTGTGAAGAATATGAGTACCATCAGAAGGAAGATCTTCACATTTTCATTGACTTCCAGGAAAAACACCACCTATTCAAGACCATAGAGTGACGGGTTCATGCGGGGTATCATGGCCATGAGGACGCACTGCTCGGTATTTCCAACACGGTCAAGCAGCCCATGGGAGAGGAAACTCACAGCACCCCTCTTCCTGCCCAGTTCATCCACACCTGTGAGTTCATCCATAACGTCCCCCACCTCCCTGCCTGAGAGGACCTCCTCAACCACCACAGGGGGGTATTCAAAGCCTGCACTCACACCCAGTGTTACATGATCACCATCATATATGGCGCACCACTGGAGATCCACAAATCCCGTGATTGACCCCGGCACCCTGTGAAGACCTGACTCGATGCCAACACTCAGCTCACAGTTGCTGAAAGCCCCCCTTGCACGGTTGATGGCCCCCTCAACAGTCTCCTCGAGACCCACTGGCTGATCAGATACTCCTGAGTCAACCTCAACACCCCTGACCTCAATTTCATCGAATATCTTTCCAAGGACGTTCTCTGTGGCCTTAACCTTAACAGGGTTTGTTGATCCCACGTTAACCCTCATTGAAACACCCCGGGATTCACCTATTTCTTTTCCTCTTTATGGCATGTCGTATCCTCTCAAGTAAATGGCCCATCCTGTCTATCTCCCCCCTCCTTATCCTTGTGGATGAGATGGGGATACCATCATCTGCAGGTACCATGTCAATGGTTATGATATCAAGTTCCCTGAACCCCTTTCTTTTTCTTATCTCATTTATCTCATGGGCAACCGGCTCGGTCTCCCTGCTCACCACTATGGCATCGAATCGTTCATCAGTAACCGTGGTGCCGTAGGGGTCCTCCAGTCTCATTATATGGTACTCGGTATCCTTGTCTGAAAGATAATCCTCAAGGTTCTTCATTCTGACACTGCAGGGTTCTATATCGTCTCCCTTTGCAGATGCAAATTCATCTGATGTTACACCAATCATCACAGTATTCCCTACACGGAATGCCTCATCAAGGAGCCTTCTGTGGCCCTTATGAAATCTGTCAAAGGTGCCTCCAACAGCAACAAGTGAGTACTTCTTTACCTTCATCCTACCATCTTCATAAGCCAATACCCTAATTATGTTGGAGTTAAATTTATATTATGCGGACAGCCTGCCCTGTTATGGCCACTTTAAGTGCCATGACTTTATAAATTATAGACCATGCAGCTTCGGGAATACAATGTCATCATAAAGAACCCCCGGATGGTTGATGTCAGGGTTGCATCCTGTTACCCGGGGCCCTACAGGACCGCCATGTCCTCACTAGGTTACCATATAATCTACCATCTTATAAATTCAAGGAATGATGCATGGTGTGAGCGGGTGATACACCCCTACAAACGAAGCCTTGAATCTGGAAGTCCGCTGAGGGACTTTGATATAATCAGCTTCACTGTGCACTACGAGGAGGACTATTTCAGGATTCCCCAGATGCTGAGGGATGGTGGTGTTTCGCCGAGGAGGGATGAACGTGATGGTCCCCTTGTAATCGCAGGTGGGCCCTGCATAACATCCAATCCCCTTCCACTCTCAGATTTCATTGACCTCTTCATAATAGGTGAGGCTGAACCTGTGCTCAACAGGTTAATCGATCGGTACCTTGAGCTGGATGATCCCCGCCGTGAGATTGATGAATTCATGGACATAAGGGGTGTTTACATTCCCGACAACCCTGCAGAGAGGATGATTGTTGAGGATATGGACGGGGCATGTCATCCTGTAAGACAGATAGTTCCAGTCACCGAGGATAAAACGATGATCCCCTCACTGGGGAGGTCATTCCTTCTGGGCGTTTCAAGGGGTTGTTCACGGGGCTGCCGTTTCTGCATGTCCGGCTACCTATACCGCCCCAAACGTGAGACATCACTCCCCAGGCTCCTTGATGTTGCAGAGAGGGGCCGTCATGCCACAGGTTACAGAAAAGTCTCACTTATAGGTGCTGCTGCCTCTGATTATTCACGTATAGATGAACTCTCCTCCAGACTCGTGGATATGGATTTCATGGTTTCAATGCCATCACTCAGAATAGAATCACTTTCAGCCCACCTCATGGATACACTGCTTGAAGGGGGACTTAAAACAGTTACAGTGGCACCAGAATCAACCCTTAAATTGCGAAGAAAGCTTAACAAGCCCATAAGCGACAGCATGGTATTTAAAAAAACAGGGGAGGCTATAAAAAGGGGTCTTCGTGTTAAAATGTACTTCCTTACAGGAGTTCCCGGGGAGTCAGAGGAAGACTTAAAGGACCTGGCGCGCCTCATGCGGGGACTCCATGAAATAAGAAGGGGAATGGTGAGCTTCAGCATCAACCCCCTCATTCCCAAGCCACACACACCCCTCCAGTGGATGGAATATGACGTGAGGAAAATGAAGAGTAAGATCAAACTTCTGAGGAAACTCACAGGGGGGATTCCTGTTAAATTTGGAAGCCCCCGGAGTGGACTCATACAGTATGTGCTCTCCACAGGCGGACCTGAAACCGGAAAACTCATTGAAAGGGCCTCATTCTCAAAGGTACCCCTCAGGGAATGGGAGCTCCACTGCAGCAGGAGAAACCCCGGCGATGATCTCCCCTGGCATAATATCAACATTGGGCTGAGGGAGGACTTCCTCATGAAAGAATACATTAGGATGGAAGAGGAGAAACTAACACCATGGTGTGAGGAGTCAGGATGCCATGGATGCATGGATCACTGTTCATGGCAGGAGGAAGGGCGATTACAATGACAGAATTTGCTTCAAGAATAAGGAACATAAGGCTCTCAGAGATAAGGAAAATGTTTGAAGTTGCAGGTGAGGATACAATAAACCTCGGGATAGGTGAACCTGATTTCAATGTACCTGAACATGTGCGGGAAGCCCTCAAGGAAGCCGTGGACGAGGGAATGACACACTACACCTCAAACATGGGTATGGATGAACTCAGGGAGGCCATCTCAGAGAAACTCAGAAGAGAAAATCGGGTCCACGTGGAACCTGAGTCTATAATAGTAACCGTTGGTGCCAGTGAAGCGATATTCATGTGCACACAGGCCCTGCTTGATAGGGGGGACCAGGCACTGATACCTGACCCTGGTTTCCTATCATACGACGCATGTGTGAAGCTTGCAGAGGCCATAAGTGTCCCTGTACCCCTCAGTATGGAGGACGGATTCTCCATGACCCCTGAAAGGGTTGAATCACTGATCACAGACGATACAAGGGTCATAATAATGAACTCACCATCCAACCCAACAGGTAGCGTCATGGGTAAGGATGACATTAAGGGGGTCGCTGAAATAGCAGAGGCCCGGGATCTGGTTATAATCTCCGATGAAATCTATGAAAAGATCATCTATGATGGAAAACATTACAGCCCCGCCCGTTTCACAGATAACGCCCTGGTCATCAATGGTTTCTCAAAGACCTATGCCATGACAGGGCTCAGGATAGGTTACGTTGCTGGCCGTGAGGATATAGTTGAGGAGCTTCTCAAGGTTCACCAGTACAATACCGCCTGCGCACCATCTGTGTCGCAGGTTGCTGCCCTTGCAGCCCTCAGGGGTCCCCAGGACTGTGTGAAGGAAATGGTGGATGAGTTCAAAAGAAGACGTGACCTGATGTTCAGGTCCCTCACTGAGATGGGCCTTGATTGCATGCTTCCAGGCGGTGCATTCTACATGTTCCCCAAGGTAGTTGACTCCAGGGGTTTTACAGAAAGGGCTCTGGATGCCGGTGTTGCAGTTGTCCCTGGATCTGCATTTGGAGAGGCGGGTTCAGATTATGTTAGAATATCCTATGCAACATCATATGAGCTTATAGAGGAAGCCATGGGACGTCTGAAAAATATGTGTGGTGTCTGATGTGGATGATCTCGAGAGGATGCGCCTTGGAAGGCGTGCGGCCCTTGCGGGTATAGGTGGTAACATACTTTTAACGACCCTTAATTTCATTGTGGGGGTGTCCTCTGGTAGTGTTGCCCTTGTTGCTGAGGCCGCCCATACGCTATCCGACGTCATGACATCAATAATCACATACATAGGATTCAGAATAGGGCAGCGGCCACCTGACAGGGAGCATCCCTACGGGCATGGGCGTGCGGAGGCTCTGGTTGGGCTTGTGGTTGTCTTATTCCTTGGCATAATATCATATGAAATAGTTTCTGAGGCATACCGTAAACTTTTCACTGAATTGGCCCCTCCAGATTACACTGCTGCCCTTATGGCTGCTGCGGGTATAGTTGCAAACATTTCCATGACCCTGTATATAAGGAGAATTGGCGAGCGAATAAACAGCCCCGCAATAGTGGCGGATGCCCAGCACCAGAAGGTTGACATCTTTTCATGTATGGCCATAATGGTGGGGGTTGCAGGGTCCAACCTGGGTTTCAGGTTCCTCGACCCTCTGGTTGCCGTGATAATAGCGGTGCTTGTTCTGAAAACAGCCTTTGATGTTGGGCGTGAAAATGTCAACAATATACTTGGGGCGGTCCCATCCCCCGAGCTTATGAGGGACATTGAAACATCGGCCCTATCTGTTGATGGGGTTAAGGGCATACATGATGTCCGTATAAATTACTTTGGACCCTATGCTGCAGCTGATATCCACATAGAGGTTGATGGGGACCTGGTACTCCGTGAGGCCCACAGAATAGCACACGATGTTGAGGGAAAAATCATAGCGGACGTTGATATGATAAAAATTGTAAATGTCCATGTATGTCCTGTGGGTGAGAAAACAAGGTGCACCGACTGGTGAAATATTAATTCTTTACAGCTCTTTCCCGGCAAATCAAAAAACCGTATAATATTCCTTAATTCTTTAAACAGTTCTTCCTATAATCAAAAATCAGTGATAATAGTTTATTAATTCTTTAAAACAGTTCCGGTGAATCAGGAGCAGAAGCAGTATCAGAGTAGATGATATCAATGTAAAGTGGTGCGCCAGTTACTGGAGAGTATTTTCCTATCATAAGCGCATCCATGATGTGCCCATAAGCAGCCCAAGGTAGAATATGCTAAAACTAGGTTGCAGTCCAGAATTCGCCGCGAAATTTCTAGGATAAGAGATCAAGGACATCAAATGATAGTTTTGTAAATGCCACCATCTGAATTGGGTTTCCAGTTGGCCATTCTATGTAGCGGGTGATAGTATCTGGCATGAATACGTGTCCAGCGAATGCCCAGATAGAACCCAGTCCCCTGTACAGTGAGACTTCAACAAATTTCAGATCAAGTGATGGCCTGTTACAAGGACGAAAAATGTAATACAGTTTCGTTTTCCACACCTGCATCAGTTAATAGAGAGGTATGCAGGTTGAATGGATAAAATTTCCTGTTAAAAACAGTGAGTATGAGGTGTGGTCTGGCAGTGAAGTGGGCTTCCCACAGCAAAAACACCGCAGTACACACCCACAACGCAGCAGGACTTAACTACTGAGATCGAAACGAGATCAGGTATCACCCCTGCGCCA
>NZ_JASFYE010000008.1:15287-79820 GCF_030055425.1 Methanothermobacter sp. | reverse complement strand
TAAGAGTGGCAGATGATGGAGTAGGACTCACAGATAAGGAAGAAGGGACAGGTCTCAGCCTTGTAAAGAGCCTTGCACAGCAATTAGAAGGTGAATTAAGGATACTCACAAAAGAGGATAGGGGTACTGAGGTCATAATACCCTTCAGGGAACTGGAATACAAAAAAAGAAGATGAAATACAATATAAATTTTTTATATCCACATCAACTCCCTTTTTGCCCTGTTAATCAGGTTCCCATTTTCATCCTCATATTCCTCGATTATCCTCCTGATGGCCATCCTTGAGATATCACTCCTGGACCTCCCCTCAAGGAAGCTCAGAATATGAAGCTTGCAGGCAGTATGGAGGTCCAGGTAGACCCTCTGAAGGAATATCTTCTTCCCGTGATCATATTCCAACCTGCAGATAAATTTCATTACTTCATCGATTTCTGAGTTCTTCAAGGAAATCACATCCTGCCTACGCTCTGCGCTGTCCTTGCAAACAGGTAGGCCATCCATAACAATACCAGAATTATCATGGATGCCGTGAATATAAAGGCGTATTCATCAATTTCACATACTCTACGGTCCCTAAATTCTTCATCCAGATCCATATCTTCCCAGTGGTCGTCAAAATCCATATCATCACCTCAGGAATTTTATGAAGCCCTTCTGATATGATTTTATGGAGATAAAAGCCCCTGGACATGGAATTTGGCACATTAAGAATCTCTTGAAGAGAAACTGTGGAGGTAGCACCATATCCACTGACCATAATATTACATATTATTAATATTATAATAAAAGTTTATGGGTACTGCATAACATCTAGTTAAACATCCAATTTCAGGATTGTTAGAGAAGAGTGGTTCTTACAGCACCTTAAGATGATTTATTCGAGGTCTATATGATTGTCTCTGGACGACAAAATAGCTACACCCCTGGAGTTCTCACTCCGGAAAATTCTGAATTGGATTTACATTACACAGGGACCTCCCGCAATATACGACCAAAAAGAAGCAAAATCCTACTTATATACGTCCAGTTTATTGAGTCCGCCGAAATCGCATACTTCCCTTATCCTGAACCCATAACCTCATATATCCATAGTATTATTTAATAGTCCTATGGTAATATGAGGTGATTAAAATGAATGGTGAAATAAGAGCCGCCCTGCCCTCAGCGAAAGAAACTGGAGAACCAACAGAAAGACTGCCCTTTGACAGAAAAAATGACAACCGCCTCTTTATTCTAGAAGAAACCCTGTACATGGACACAATTGAAGAACATCTCCTTGGAATACACCTCCACCTAGAGGTACACATCCTCTCTGGAACCTGTACCCATGGAAGCCATAGATGAAGGATCATGCAGAGTCACTATGGGCCTTAAATCTGTAACAGGGGAGTGTAAGGCTTGGAGAAACTCATCAACGAACACCTCGAAAATGGCAGGAGCGTGGCTGTGAGATACAGGGACGTCACAGAATATGATATAAACGCAGACTACGAGATCATCTACCTGGAGATTATAAACCCCGCAAAGGAAACCGCTGCGATGATACTCTCAGAGCTTATAGAATCATCCAAAACCACCATATACAGCAAATACACTCTGAATGAGATCACAAGGACCATAAAGAAAAGAACAAAAAACAGGGACGTCCTGATAGTCTTCAATGATCTGCAGGACCTCTCAAGGAGCTCAACCCGCTTCTTCCTGGATATAATCAGTGAGGTCCAGATACTCTGCAGCATACGAGCAGAGACAAAGGGATACCACACAAAGCTCCTGAACAATATGAAGGTCCTGAGCCTCGAAGAAGATGAAGTGACCGACATAAAAATACCTCTGATCATAATGGGAGGGATTATAGCCTTTTTATTATACCTGAAGATTGCAATGGGCCTTACGGGAACTGTTACATATCTTGTTCTTGCATCTGTATGGTTTGGAACGATAATAGCAAGGACACTGCTCTGGATTGCATCATGAAATTCACAGGAGTTCAGATGGGGATGAGATGGTACACTCATGCGATTTTTGCATTTATCATGGGCACTGTCCTTGGTTATATCCTCGGTGTGGATCTGGGACCCTACTATTTTATTGTTACAGTTGCAGCAGGTACAGTAATTGATTTCCTAGAAATTGCAGTTTATGATAATCACAAAAGAAACCTTCACAACCTCTTCATTCTAATACCCTCAGCTCTGATTTACATGATGTATGATGCCACAATAGGCGCGGGGCTGACAGTGGGGCTCTTCTCACATATTGTACTTGACTGTATGACACCTACAGGTTGCCCACTCCTTCACCCTTTAAAGAAGATGAGATACGCTGTGAAATGGAAGAATAAAAACTCCAAGGCACGTGAAAGGAGGATCCTGGCAGTAATGGTCGTACTTGCATTCTGTACAGTGGTAATAATGGTTCCGCACAGTCCTGTGAATGGCATGATCGAATCATGGGCGGCAGGCCAAAACACAGGCAATAGGTCAGACCAAGGATTTACAGGACCCCACCTGAGCATAAGCAACCCTACAAGGGACGTGTGGATCCACCCCTTCTCAAATGGGAGCATATTCATAGATGTGGAAGATGATCCATCCAGTAAGTACCACCACACTTCAGGCCCATCTAGATCCAGATATAAACTACAAGGAGACCCAGATAAAAAAGAAAAGAAAAATGAAAACAATACAAACAATTTCAACTCATCTAATCAAAGATAGAATCCCATAACCTGTCATAACCACACCCATAACCATCCATAACTAGGATATCCAGAGGTCACATTAAGAATCTGATAAATCCAAAAAACAATCAAAACTGATATTATCGTTAAAAAAGGATTATGGTATCGTCAAAAGATCAAAAGAAAGCTTTAATGATCTTGTGATACGGTTACAAAACTGGGTTTCACCAATATATAACAATTTTTTATGATAATTCCAATACGGTAATCACTTTCAGGAATTTTCCTGATACCTGTTTTGATGCATAGGAGTACCTTTACCTGTGCATGACAGGAGACTCAGACCTAAATTCAGTTGCACTCTTTTCTTATGTAACCATGAACAAGATTTATATGTAAAAAGTTACATAAGAAAGTATGGTGATGGTGATGATAAAGACATTCACCGCGATAGTAGACAGACAGAAAGACGTTGAAACCCTGCAGGAGATGAAAGACTACATAGATGCAAGAATCAGGGCCCTGGAAAGCCAGTCCTCTGAGGTCAAAGACGGGTCCTCAGGTAAGAGCAGGGAGGTCGTGGCCTCAGTAACCTACAGGCTTGAAAAGGTGAGGTGCGGGAAAAAGGGCTGCAAGAAATGTCCACACGGCCCCTACTGGTACGCCTACTGGAAAGAAAACGGAAAAACAAAATCAAAATACATAGGAAAAACACTGAAACCAGTGACTAGGACACCGAAAGCTCCTCAATAACCTCTTTTTGCATTGAAACAAATGAGAAGCCCTCCCTGTCAACATCCAGGAGTTCATCCTCAGTGAAGAGGTACCTGGCCTCATCAGGCATCAGATACAGAACTGCAAGGTACTCATCAAACCACTCCATATACACAGGCTCATCAGGGACAAAGAAATAGTAATTACCTGTGATCCTATCCATGAAGAGCCTGCCACGAACCATCCTTGAACCTGACACTCCAATCACCACCTACATCAACCTCTGCTGAAGTTCCTCTGAAATCAACCTGTGCAGGTAGAAACCCCTATGCCTGCAGGACTCCACATCCAGGACAAAGGATGACCCATCATCCCTGAGGGCCGTGAGGGGTACAAAGAACCAGTGCCTCACCTCAGGTATCAGAGTCGTGACAAAGGGCCTCGCCCTGAACCTGGTTGCAAGTCTCCTCAGCTTCCAGATGTAAGCCTTGGGGAGTTCAAAGACCTCCATGTATGGCAGGAGGACCATGAACAGAAAAACAGTTTCACCATCACCTGCAAGCATGAGGTGCATTTCACGCTCCCTGATACTCAGAACATCAAAATTCTCCTGCATGAGGGACCTCTTGAGGTCATTCTGGCGATTCAAGAACGCCTCACTGTTGACATACTCACTCAATTCCAGACCTCCACAAGGTTTAATGCCGTGGACAGGCCCACAGCGGTGGAGGCACCCTGAGGGGGGGAGATTCGGCCGGAGAGGGACACAATCTGAATTTCATAATTAATTGCATGTGGGACCTGTCCACCGACACTTTCATATTAAACTGAATAAAAAAAGTAATAAAAATTTATGGGTACAGAAACAGCAGGTAAACCTGTGGATCTCATTTAAGCCATCCATAAATATGGGATTGTTGAAGGGGGTTGGTGGGGGTGGGCGGGTGGGGTGTACAAGTTAGATCCAGAGCCCATAAAAACTGGCCCCCTCCAGCTCCCCCAATATGTCTGATATACAGGGTGTGTATATCATGATATCATGGGGTGTATATAACTCTCCGAGGGTACCCCCCGGTCGGGGCTGATATCGATATACAGATATTGTAATACATCATCCGATATACGTGGTGTGTATATCTGGGGGTGTGGGGGTGATATACGCTGAAGGTATGCCTGTAGGGCCGTCCTGATATACATATACACGATATATATCTCAGGTTTTTCTCTAGGAGACCTTCGCTGGGTTATATACAGTATGTGTATATCATGATATACAATGAGAGTATATAAATACTAAAAATGATTATTTTATTATTAAATTAATTATAAGATCAGGAGGTGTTAATCTGGATAATTCCTGGAGACGGTTCTCTAATAAAAAAGTGCAGATGATCATAGAACTACCTGAAAGACTGCTGAGGGACCTCAGATTCATGGCCCTCCTGAAGGGCATGGATGAGGAAGAACTCCTGCAGGAAATCATAACAGACAAAATCAGTGACATTAAAGGCAAAAACAACTAGATTCGAATCCCAATTACTCTTTTTCCAGGTGATCAAGAATTATCTTCCGAATGTAGTTACTCATCGTGCTCCTCGGCGGGACCCTCCTTTTCAGGGCCTCAACCTCATCAGGGTAAAGCCTCACAACAACGGGTTTTGTGTTCTTAAAACCGCCACCAGGTCTGCTGCCAGCCAAAATAACACCTCTCACTTTATTTATCCACAAATAAGAAGTAATCAAGTGTATTATATCACATTATCTTCTACATCTTTCCATCATATCCCTTATTTTCAAAAACCATCCTTCGATTTCATTCCATGTTCCCATTCTCGTGAGATGATCTTTTCTAATCTCTTTACAGCATTGGTTGCAAATTTTATTCTTTATAGCTTTCTTCTCCATATTTACGCCTTTACTAATCAGCAGTTCTGGAATATCCTCACCCCAATCATCACTAGGATCGAGCTCAATTCCAAAACACTCCTCGATTACATCCTTTGGGACATAATTTTCTATCTCGCGTAGTTCTGTAAGAGTTCCATAAGATCCATCTCCCCTTTGATTGACTTTCTCAATAGCCTCAAGATACTGATTTTCATTGTCGCTACCTCTATCACTATCATATAAATGAAATTCAAGAGCATTTGTATTTTCTAGAACGCGACTGACAATCCAATCTTTGAGACGAGATCCATTCATTGGCATAATCGTTAGAGTTCCAGCTTCCATCTCTTTTTCCAAGTCTATAATACTTTTTAGTTCTTCAATATTTTGATTAATATTCAAAAGGAAGTCCTTGTCAGTTGGGCCTTCAACACATACAACAACTTTGCCTATATCTGGAAGAAGACCCATTGTTTTTATAATCTTAGTTCCTACATCTTCATTAAAATCGTAAACCTTGGATCCCTCAGAATCTCTTTCGACATATTTTATACACTCTATTTCAAAGATGCGCATCATATTGGGGCTGTGAGTGGTTAAAAAAAACTGATACTTTTCTCTTTCTGCTAACTCTATAAGAGCCTTTACAAGTCTTTTCTGCCATTTTGGATGCAAAGAAGATTCAGGTTCCTCTATTGCATAAATTACATTTACTTCATTATCTACCTCTTCCTTTATTCTTGCAATGAGAGAGCTCAAAAGAACAAGCCTTCTGAAACCACTACCCCTTTTATTCATAGGTATATCGTCTTCTGTGTTAAATCCGATGTTTTTATATACACAATCCCATCTCAAATCCTCTGTAGACGGTATAGACGGAGTGATTTCTGTTTCATTTTTAGTCAGTAACCTAAACATCTCAATTGTGTTCTCCGCAAATGCTCTGATTTCATTGTCAATCTCCTCTGAAACTTCATTTAATCTGTTTAAGACATCCTCTCTATAGAATATTTCTTTTATCCTACTTTTAAGAGGATCTTGTAGCTCAGAATCTCTGTCCAGATTTTCCCTGTCTACTGCAAACAAATTAAAAACAGGCATGTGCATTTTTAATTTATCCCAGATCTTTTTCAAATCTGTCCCGTCAATAGGGATATACACCTCTTTGAAAATTAATCGACCATCTCTTTTTGAAAAATAATCTCTTATAGCCTTCCTCATTTCAGCAGCTTTCCTTCTATCAGATACTACCAGTCCATGTTCATCAATAAAATCCCTGAGTTCACCTATCTTTTTTGTTATTAGGGCACATAGAAACTCATCATTGCATGGATGATAACATTTTATCTGTGTAGATGAAAGGTTTCCATTTTTAAATCTTTTCCAAATTTCCAATTTTCCATCCTTATTAAGCAAGTATTCCTCCTTTAGGGATGTTTCATTCGTTTCATCTATAATAATAGGATCGGGAAATTCCTCAAATTGAACACCTATGGCAAATTCATTAATGCCCTCGCTTACAGCATCCTTATTCAAATCATCTTTCGTCGCTTTAATACTTCCTTTACCATCATAGAAAAACACATCCAGACCTTCAAGAATTGAAGACTTGCCCTGGTCATTTTTACCCATAAAAACATTAAGATCACTTATATTGACGTTAGAGTTCCTAAAAGACCTGAAATTTTCAAACGAAATCTTTGAAATTTTCAATAATAGCACTCTCCCCCTATTTCTGAGAATACTTGTATTGGTCGAATTATTAAATTTTGTGATTGATATTGTTAAAAGAGGATACTGACTAGTCAAATAGGAACCATATACCCTATGAAAAAATTATTGAGACACTACACAAAAAGAATAAAGGTTAAATGTTCATTCTCAGGAGCTCCTCGAGTTCAAGTTTGGTTATACCACACTTCATGGCATGGAAACCAATAGTGTCATTACCTGTGAACTCATTGATCTCCATAGGATCACAGTCAAAAACCTCAGCTATGCTCCTAATGGACCTGATTGATTCCAGGATCTTCTCATCAACCTCAAAATCAGCAGAGTACCTGGACTCAAGAAACTTGAGGTACTCCCGCTTCTCCTCAATCTTCCTCTGAGTTTTCTTAAGGACATCCTCAAGTTCACCGATCTCATCCTTCAGAAGCTCAATCTCAACAAGTAGCCTTGTGGTCTCGCTGCTGATCTTACTGGCAAAGTAGTCGATGGCATCCCCATAGCTGTAATTACTGTTCTTTATGATCACCCTGGACTGAGGCTTGCACCTGGCAGATACCAGAACCTTCTGCATATACGTAATCACTCCCTCAGAAGTGTTTCAGCATCATCCAGGAGTTTAACCAGCCTCTCAAATGCATCAATGGCCTCCAGTATCTCCCTGATATCATCTTCACCAACATTATTCATAACAACACCTCCAAAATTATTACAATAATTGTATTAAAATAACATTATATAAATATTACTAAAAGTAGGAGCAGGTGTGATAAGCAAGTGTGATAAAAAAATGGTGAATAAAAAACCAGACAGGGACTCTAGTCAGGGATTCTCTTACTCAAAAGTTCATTGATCTCAGGGTACTGTTTGAATATCCTTATGAGCTTCTCAGTCTTCTGGATCTCCTCCTTCATCTGATTATAGATCTTCTCAACCTCCCTCAGGCGCCTGTAATCCCTATCCTCAATGGTCCTCACCTCAACACCATCAATTGAAAGATATGGGAGGGCCTTCATGTACCTCCTCTTGAGGTCCTCAGGATCCATGTACCAGTAGGCCCTATCCACATCAGAGATCTTATGACCTGCAAGGAAATCCGCCAGGACCTTATCACCAAGCTTGTTAATGATGGTGGATATGAAATACTTCCTGAGTGCATGGGCCCTCCAGAAACTGTAGGCACCATCCTTCTTCTTGAAACCCGCCTCAAGGCCTATACGCCTGAAATTCGTTACGATGATATCCCTGTCAATATCCTCACCATTTCTCTTAACAAAGAGGGCCCCATCATAATCCCTGATGCGTATCTTCTCATTCCTCCCGTACATTCTCTCCTTGAGGTAATTAAGGATCTCCTTTGTGGCCTCAGGTGGGATGAAGGTCATGTAGCGGTAGTTCACCTTCTTCCTGACAATATCAAGGGTTATGATCTCATCCATGAGTTCATCCCTGGCATTGAAGAGGTCCTCAACCGTTTCAAGTTCACGGTCGATGGCATCACCTGCAGCATCCAGGAACTTCCTGATGGTCAGCCTCCTGGCCTCTGCCTGCGCCATACCTGAGAGTGCCATGAGGTAGATGAGGGCCTTCTCCCTGGGCGGTGCCATGCTCACAAGTGTCCTGAGTTCCTCCCTGGTGATGAGTTTACCGTAGTTCTGCTCCAGACAGATGTCCCCTGAGGGCTGTCTGAGTTTTGGCATTGTGATGTCCATGGCCTCATAGAATGACCTTACGGCATAATAGTAAAGGCTGATGGTGGAAGGGGCCTTGCCCTCATCTTCCAGTACCCTTCTGAACTTCAGGAGATGCAGGTTTATCTTGCGGTTTCTCATCCTGATGCCAGCTTCCTCCTCTTCCTCTGCCTCAGTTATGAGTTCTGCAGGGGTCATGCCTGTGACCATGCAGTACTTCTTGAGGCACTGGAGGTATGTTTTGAAGGTGGACTTCTCCAAACCCTTCCTGAGTACCCAGGTCTCAAATATCACATGGTCCGAATCTCCAAACTTCATACACTATCCTCCAAAAATATTATTTAATACTGTCCCTTAAATATCTTATTACAAATAGTGTTTATTCGGACCATACGTTCGTAATAGTGACGTTTAACGAAGATATTCTGATGAAAATGAGATCCCACTCAAAACCTCCAGGTCATCTTAATGTCTTATGTGATGAAAATAAAATGCCTCAAAAAACCTCCGGATTCATCACCACATATACCTCAGACGATGCAGATACCCGCATTTCGCATTGAATCTGCACCCACCTGAAACATTATTAAATGAAACATGACATAATATGAAGCGTCATGAGAGAACTCCAGAAAAAGCTTGGAAATTATTTTAAGGATAAGGATGAGGTCAGGCTGGCATACCTCTTTGGCTCGGTTGCAGATGAGAAGGAGGGACCCCTCAGTGACATAGACATAGGGGTACTGCTCGACGATAAACTTGACAGGAACGCAAGGGCCAGGCTGAAACTCAGGATGATATCAGAACTCACGTCCATTCTCGGCTCTGACAGGATAGACCTTGTGATAATGAACGATGCGCCGCCCCAACTGAACTACGAGATAATAAAGGCACGAAGACCACTCACTGAAAACCCTGCCCTCAGGGTGGGCTTCGAGCAGAGGATACTCTCAGATTACCTTGACAGGAGATACTACGACAGGAGATGGCTCAGGAATTACCTGAAAAGGAGAAGATTGAAAAATGAATGAAACTGAGAGAATAATTGAGCGGATAAAAACCATGACATCCTATGTTGATTTCCTCAGGGAGCACAGGGTATCGGAGAGGGAACTCCTGGCTGATTATATCCTGAGATCCGCCATAGAAAGAAACATTCAGCTTGCAATTGAATCAGCCCTTGATATCGGAGAGATGGTGATCTCAATGGAGGACCTTGAGAAGCCAGAAACCTACAGGGACGTTATAGAAATCCTTGAAAAACATGACATACTTCCATCTGATTTTGCAGGAAGGTTCTCTGAAGCCGCGGGTCTCAGAAACATCCTCGTCCACATGTACACCGATGTTGACCCCTCAATCATAGCCGAGGTCCTCAATGAAAGACTTCATGACTTTGAATTTTATTCAGAAGCCATTTTAAGGTTCCTTAGGGATAAATATTCCGATGAATTCAGATAACGGGCGAACATGAAATCTGGTTTTAATTGATCCGCCTACACCATGTTGTAGATAACCACATCTCCTGGAGGGTATTGATTTCGCACTCTTTATCATTCAGTGGCAGTATTGTCATAAGCACACAAAACAGCACACATGGAAAAGAATATAATCAACTCTCCCTATAACTAGGAAAGGGAAATCTCTTTCAAGTGATATCATGGCCTACCTCATATGCGAGAACTGTAACCATTACTGGCAGATCAAGAGCGAGGAGGAATTCTGGGCATTCCACACTTGTGATGAATGCGGCTCACCACTCCTCTACGTTAAAAACTTCAATGAATACCGTAAAATCACCAAAGTTGTCCCTGAATCCAGCAAAAAAACCCAAACCCACAGGAAGGCCAATAAATACCTGAGGTTCTGGAGGGATGGGCGCCTGATCCTCATTGCAGGGGCATTGATGACCCCTGCGGGAATATTACTTGCATTCACAGGCACGGCATGGGGTATCACACCCCTACTTCTGGGAATCGTCCTCATGGTCCTCTCTGTACCACTGAGCAGGGCCAGTGAAAGAAGGGGTATGGGCTGGAGAAAGGGACATGAGGGTGAACTCATAGTTACAAACTGCTTCAGACGCCTGCCTGAAGGTTACCACATCCTGAACGACATCCAGCTCCCAGGGGCATACGGGAACATGGACCACGTGGTTGTGGGGCCAACAGGGGTCTACGTGATAGAGACAGAGTCCTGTTCAGGGAACTACATCGTGAAGGGTGACCGCTGGTTCCTTAACGATGAACTCAGAAAGGAGGAGGTCAGGTCACCGTCCATCCAGGCAAAGAGGAATGCCGCAGCCCTCAAGGAATTCCTTGAATCCAGGGATATCTATGTCTCATGGGTTAATGCAGTTGTTGCATTTCTCAGCGAATCCTGCACCATCATGGAGGAGGATGAGCACTGCAGGATCCTGAAGCCCTGCCAGGTCCCGGAGCATATAATGGAGAGTCGCCTCATGCTGGGTGAGAGCAAGGTGAAAAGTATAGTGGATGCCCTGAGAAAACATGCCTCAGAGGTCTGGTAGGGTTACATTTATGAGGGTAATTAAAATTCGCATCAATCTCCACCTTATTCACATCTGGTAGGTACATTTATAAGGTGGCTGGTTATAAATATCTTCTTCAATTCATGATCATGGAGGATTCAAATGGGTTACTATGACAGACTCAGGGGGTTCCTGGCAATATTCCTGCGGGGACTCTTCATGGGAAGCGCGGATGTTATGCCCGGTGTCTCGGGCGGTACAATCGCACTCATAACAGGTATCTATGAGAGACTGGTACATGCGATAAGTAAGATAAGGTTCGGGTTCATAAAGCCCCTCCTCACTGGAGACCTTGCTGGTGCCAGGAAGTCCCTGAGGGATGAGGTTGACTTTGAGCTCTTCGTACCCCTCCTTGCAGGTATAGCCTGTGCGATTCTCACATTATCAAAGGTTATACTCTTCTTCATAACCACCTATGTGGCATTCACCTACGCATTCTTCTCAGGCCTCATACTCGCCTCTGCATATGTGGTCTACCAGAAGATAGATGGGTTTTCACTCAAAAACCTGGCATCAGGTGCTCTGGGCCTCATATTCGCCTACCTATTTGTGGGCCTTAACCCTATACAGGCAAACCACACACTCCCTGTTGTCTTCATATCCGGATTTGTGGCCATATGTGCAATGATACTGCCGGGTATCTCAGGTGCATTTCTACTTCTGCTGCTGAACCAGTATGAGTACATGCTGGGGGTCCTGAACCGTCTGGCCATCGCTGAGATATTAACATTCCTTGCAGGGGCGGCTATTGGTATAATGAGCTTCTCAAGGGTTCTGGATTACCTGCTGAGGAACCATGAGGCTGTTACAATGTCATTTCTTGTGGGCCTCATGATAGGTACCCTCAGGCTCCCCTACAGGAAGATAGCGATGGTGGATACCACCTCCATCATAATATCCGCAGTGATTGGTATAATCGGATTTGCCCTCGTCATGATACTTGAGAGCAGATTCGACTACATAGACTACTGAAATCTAATTTTTCATTTATAAGTCAAATGGTACTTATATTCATTAATTTTCATTTAATTTACTGGAATGTTCAAAGTTTTGGTTCAGATTGAGCAACTATTTTAACACGATTAAACATATATAAATGACATGCAGATCCTGAGGGGTGTGGGTGCCGGTGCCGGAAGGCGAAGCGGAAGGGTGCGTATAATAAGGAACCTTGAGGATGCATGCAGCCTTGAATGGGGAGAGGTGGCTGTCTTCAAAAAGATAGCCAGGGATATGCTGCCTGAAATCAAAAAGGCCGGTGCTGTTATAGCAGATTACGGTGGACTTACAAGCCACGCCGCAATAACACTAAGGGAACTTGGAATACCCTGCGTACTTGGAACAGAGGTCGCAACCAGAGTCCTCAGGGAGGGCATGATAGTCACTGTGGATGGTAAAACCGGGAACATCTACCGGGGCGTCATGGACTGGGCGTCCAGGGATGACGTGATTGGTGTCCATGAGACAGCCACAAAGGTCATGGTTAACCTGAACTTCCCATGGCTCGCAGCAAGGGTTGCTGAATTTGCCGATGGTGTTGGCTCTGTAAGGATAGAGAATATGGTCATAGAGACAGGGAAGCACCCCTACCTGCTTATGAAGGAAGGTGAACTCTCAGGAGTCCTTGAAAGTGGCCTTGAGGAAATACTTGAAGCATTCCACCCGAAACCTGTATGCTTCAGAACATTCGATATCCCAACAGACGAACTCACACACCTCCGTGGACATACTGAACCCCACGAGAGAAACCCCTTCCTGGGTATGAGGGCCATAAAAAGGGATCTCAGGGATACTGAGGTCCTGAAAGCAGAATTTGAGGCGGTGAGGAATCTCCTGGATTCAGGATACGGTAACCTTGAACTGAAGTTCCCCTTCATAAGGGATATTCCTGAATATGTCCAGGCAGTTGAAATCCTTGATGAATCAGGTATAAGACCCCACAGAGACCTCAGGGTGGGTGCATCCATTGAAACACCATCCATGGCCCTCCAGATAGATGAACTCCTTGATGAAGGCGTGGATTTTGTCTCACTTGGACTCAGTGACCTCACAATGTGCAGCCTTGCAGCGGACAGGAGGAGCACCCGTGTTGCAGGTATTTTCAATCTATCACACCCAGCAGTCCTGGGAATGGTTGAGGAGGTGGTTGTTGCGTGTCATGAAAGGGGTGTGGAGGTCTATGCTGCTGGATACGCTGCAACAAATTATGTTCTGGTGAGGAAACTTGTTGAGATGGGTGTTGATGCTGTATCAACAAGCCCTGATAAGGTTCTGAGGATGAGGTCATTCATCGCAAAGGTGGAGGACTCACTGATACTAAGAGGCATGGGAAGAAACAGTTAAAAAAGCGCCAGTAATCTGAAAGGCAGTGCTTATGAGTCGCGCTCAATAAGTGGGAAGGTTATCCTGAAGCAGGCCCCATCACGGCTTCCGTATTCAAGTTCACCATCAATCTGCCTTACGAGGTTTGCCACAAGCTGCATTCCAAGGGATGTGAGTTCCTCTATGTTGAAGTCCGCTGGAAGACCCCTGCCATTATCAGATATCTCAAGAACACAGTTATCACCGGTTTTTCTGATTGATACACTTATTTTACCCTTATCCCCTGTGAATGCATGTTTCATCGAATTTGAGATTATCTCATTTGTTATGAGGCCAAGGGGGATGCATCTCTCCATCTCCACCATGATATCATCGTATTCAAACTCGAGTTCTATGAATCTTCTATCGCTTGACTGGAGTGTGACCATCTCATCTGCAAGTGTTTTGAGGTAGTCCCCCAGGTTTATGGTGGATATGGCCTTTGACTGGTATATCTTTTCATGGGCAACCGCCATTGTCCTCACTCTCAGCTGGCTATCCCTGAGGATATTCAGGATTTCAGGGTTATCTGTGTAGGCTGACTGGAGTGAGAGGAGGCTTGCAACTATCTGGAGGTTGTTCTTGACCCTGTGGTGTATCTCCCGTAGAAGCACCTCCTTTTCATAGAGGGATTCAATGATCTGCCTGTGCATCATTATCCTCTGAATTCCATCAGAGATTTCAGCTCCAAGTATCTCAAGGAATTCGGTTTTGTCCCGGATTTCATCGGCCTTTGAGCCCAGTTTAAGGGTTCCCTTAACCTCACCATCGACTATTATGGGTATTTCAGCGAAATTTCCATGCAGTTTAAGTTTATGGGATTCAGGAAGTTCTTCTAGGGGTTCAGTTCCCCTCTCCAGTCGCAGGTCAGGTTCAATGTAGGCTGCCGCTGATCTGAATTCAGGGCACCGTATGATGGCATCGAGAACCCGTTCCATGAAGATACCCTGATCATCTGTCTCCGCAGATTTAAGTATGATATTTATGAGCCTCAGATGATTCTGATGTTCCATCATTCTCTTCCTGTAGGCCAGCTGCCTCACCGCCAGGAGGTAATACTGCGAAAGGTGTTTAACCGCCCTCAGGTCTGATTTATGGAAATTTCCGCCCATGAGGATTATCTCAGATTTCATATCACCTGATGATGCACTGACACGCAGGGTGTCCCCTGCAGATGAGATTCCATCCTCTGAAATTGCCTCAATTTCCTCATTACTGAGGCCGCCTGATACCAGAATTTCCCTTCTGTTTTTGAGTCGTATGGCACCCTTCTCTGCACCTGTAACCTGGCATGCGGCATCAAGTATGTACTCTGTGAATTCTTTTATGCTCTCAGCGGAAACCGCATGGGGGTATATCTCACTTAGAACCATCCTGACTCTGAGTTCATCCCTCAGCTTGTGCTGGGACATTTTGAGTTTTGTTATATCATTGAAGCTCAGCACAACCTGACCTGAACCTGGAATATCACCCCTGTGGACTATCATGTGGAGAACCCTATCATCGGCCTTCATCCTGAGGAGTGCCCGGCATCTGTTCTGGAGTCCGTGGAGCTTCTCAAGGTCACCCTCATGGATGATATCGGCCATGTTGATTCCCTCCGATCTGCCGAAGATCTCTTTAAAGACCCTGTTCGCGCTCAGAATATTGAAGTCCGTGTCTGTAACTGCAGTTGGGGTTGCCCTGTTTTCAAATATTGTCCTGTAACTTTCCCGTGATTTCTCTAGTTTCTTCTTGGTCTCAATGTAATCTGTAACATCCCGCAGTATCTCCACGGCGCCTATGACCTCCTCATGTTCATCGTATATTGGGGACGCCTTGATCTGGAAGTGCCTTCCCATGTGCCCCACATGGACCTCAGCGTAGATTGAATTCCCATCCCTTCTGATATTCCTGTACCTTTCAGGGACATCTTCGGGTTTTAAAATGAATTCAAGAAGTCCCGGGGTTCTTTTACCGTAAAATGGAATTGCGTATGCTCTGTCACCTTCACCCATTATTTCGTCCTTCCTTACACCTGTAAGTTTTTCCATCTCCCGGTTCCAGGCCATAACCTTTCCATCAGTGTCAATTGCAAATGTGGGGTCGGGTATTGACTCAAGGAGGTCCCTGAATTTTCTGTGTTCAGTTCTAAGCTTTTTATGGGCCCTGTAGAGGTCCGTCATGTCCCTGACTATGGCCATCACAAGGTCCCCTGACCTGCTGACGGTAACCCTTGCGGGGAAAACCTCACCTGTGATTCTCCTGTGGAGCCAGTCGAATTCACACCTCTCACCGGACATTGCCCTTTCAATAATGGTCCTGGCCAGTTCTGAGGACTTCCCATCCCTCTGGTACTCAGGTGAGAGTTCCCAGGGGGTTTTACCCTTTATTTCGTCCTCGCTAGCCCTGAAGAGTTCCAGGGCGGTTCTGTTACATTCAATTATTTTTTCGCCCTTCATAAGGAATATAGCGTCTCCTGCATTTTCGAAGATTTCACGGTATCTGGATGAAATGGAATCAAGTTTACTTTCTGAGGTGATTCTCCGGAGGGTTTCTGAGGTGCTTGAGGCAATTTCCTTAAGGAATTTCATCTCAGCATCATCGATTATCCTCATCGCTGAAACCACGAGGTAGAATGGGTTTTTGCAGTTCTCCAGCTGTATGACCGCGGTTGACCCGCCCTTCCCTTTGTGAATGCCTTCCCTCAGATCGACATCAGGCATTGGACCCTCACCTTCAGTAACACCGTCAGGTGTCCTGAATGACGCATGGGAGTATCCCTCATCAACCAGGAGTTTGCATATACCTTTCATGAGTTCAGAAGGATCGGTTGAAACCGCCGCCTTAAGGTTAATTCTGCTTAGAAGTTCCAGGCATCTGTTTGTCTTTCTAAGGCGCTTCTCAACCATCTTCTGCCCTGTTACATCCCTGAACATGCAGAAGCCGCCCTTGAACTGGGACGACTCAGTTATGGGGTGGCCTGAGAGGATCATCCATTTCGTGCTACCATCAGCTGCCCTGAAGCGGATCTCACGCTCCCCTGATACACCCTTACGGCAGGAATCAAAGATACGCTCCATTATTTTCCTGTCTCCAGGGTGGACAAAATCAAATATGCTTTTTCCAGTAATATCCCCGCGTCTACAGGATAAAAAGTCAGCCATCCTCTTATTACAGTACTGTATAATCCCATCTGAGCTGAATATACAGACTCCCTCACCTGTTGTATCCAGTATCTGCTGGTACCTTCTGTTGGCATGGGAGAGGAGTTTCTGCATCTTATTCTTGTACAGGGCGAGTTCAAGGGCGTATGCAAGTTCCCTTGAATTGAAGGGCTTCAGGAGATAGGCGTCCGGCTCAACTTCGGATGCCCTCTCAAATATCTTCCGGCTGGAATAAGCTGTGAGGAACACCACGGGTACATCAAGAACCCTTTTTATGGCGCTTGCAGCCCTTACCCCATCAATCTCTGACTGGAGAACTATGTCCATGAGGATGATGTCTGGTTTCATCTTGAGGGCGGTTTCAATGGCTTCCTCCCCGGTACTAACAGAAACCGCATCATACCCCCATGATTCAAGAAGCCTCGTAAGTTCAAGTGAGGTTACCGCCTCATCCTCAACGATAAGGGCAGATGGCATGTACATATATATTGCTTTTCTTGGTATATTAAACCTTCTATGTTAAAGAAAAAAGGGGGTACCTCAATGAATCTTCTTCTACTTCCCCTATAATGTTAACTTAATCTGTGTATGGACCCCCTACTCAAGTTCATATTCAATGTTGAGAACCATCTCCCTTATCCTCTCAATCACCTCATCCGGTGCGTCCCAGTAGCCCCTCTCAGCTGTTTCAAGGAGTATCTCACCCATCCGAACCGCCGCAAAGGGGTTGTTCTCTGTGATCCTCCTCCTCATCTCATCGTCAACTATCAGTGTCTCTGCAACATCATCATACACCCAGTTCTCCACGGCCCCTGTTGTGGCTGAAAAGCCCAGGAGGTGCTCCACACGGTCCTTGATGTTCTTTGCGCCATGATAATCATGGGCCAGCATTCCATCAAGCCAACGGGGGTTGAGGACCCTGCACCTTACAGCCCTCCCTATGACATCCTCAAGGCCCTCAACGTAGAGCTCGTCCTCAGTTGAGTCCACAACCCTCACGCTGCATGAACCCCCAAGGCTCCTTACAGATGATGTGAGGCCACCCATGAATTCATAGTAGTGGTCGAGGTCTGTCACCTCGTACTCCACGTTGTCCCTCTCCTGGGCCACCACCTCCACCCTCTGGAGGTTCCTCCTGAACTCATCCCCGGCCTCCCTGACACCGCCGGGAAGGTGGGCGTAACACATCTCCTCCATGTAGGTGGATGCAAGTTCATCCTCAGAGTTCCAGCTTCCATCATCGATGATTTCGGGTAGTGTGCTTGCATACTCCGATGGTGCCGGTCCAAATATCCTCGGGGGAACCTTCACCGGTCCATCCTCAAGGTTGTGCTTCAGGATGTGGTTGTCCTCAGGGTCCTCATCAAGGTTTGCAACCGCCTTAAATGCCCTGTTCAGCAGCTCGATCTGGCTTCCCAGTGTGTCCCGGAATATGCCGCATATGTTAACCAGTACATCCACCCTTGGCCTTCCAAGCTCCTCCAGGGGTATCACCTCTATGTTCTTTGCCCAGGGCCCATACTTCCTGTTTATGCGGACACCCAGAAGTTCAAGGATAATTGAGATGGTCTCACCGCCTGTCTTAAGGGTTTCAAATCCCCATAGAACAACTGCAACGGTTTCAGGGTACCTTCCATGCCTCTCAAGGTGGTCCCTGAGGAGCAGCTCTGCAGAAGTCCTTCCCCGGGTCTCTGCAGATGATGTGGGTATCTTCATTGGGTCAAAGGCGTACATGGCATACCCTGTGGGGTATGTCTCAGGGTCCCTCACAGGGTCCCCACCCCTCCCCGGTGGGACATAACTGCCTGAGAGGGCCTCAAGGAGGGATTCTGTTTCCCCTGTGAAGTCGCACCTTTCTGATAAACCCCTGACCCATTCAACATAGTCAGGGGGGAGATCCACATCTCTTCCAAGGAGTATATCCCTCAGCACTTCCAGGGCCTTCTCTTCAATCTTCCACCCCTCTGAGGTGTCCTTAACCTCACTGTAGTCAACCCCCATCCTCTCTGCCACCATTGAATGGATGGACGGGTACTCCCTTTCAAACCTGAGGACCCCAAGGAGGTAGGCTGCCAGATCATCAGTACTCCACTCTGTGTCAATGACATGGAGCCCCCTGGGGATGAGGCGCCTCTTCATCCTGAATATCTCGGATTCAATCTCACCTATATCGCCTGTGAGGTTGAGTCTGGATGCCTCCAGTTCTATCCTCTCCCTTAACTCCTCACCCCCCACCTCATGCCACTCCACTATGAGTTCCTCAAGGTTCTGGTATTCACCGTAGAGGTCTGATGCCATGAATGGTGGTGATGCATGGGATATGGGGAGTGCATAGGATCTCCTCCTGGCTATGGTTGACTCTGAGGTGTTACCTGCCCAGTAGAGGTATATGTTTGGCAGGTCTCCGATTAGGAGGTCAGGGTAGCATTTATCCCCAAGTGCCGTCTCCTTTCCAGGGAGAAATTCCAGTGTACCGTGCATCCCGAAGTGCACCACGGCATCAGGTTCAAGGGACTGGAGGTAGAGGTAGAATGCCAGGTACTGGTGGTGCGGTGGCATGTTACGGCTGTGGTATCCATCGGCGTCCATGAGCCCCCTTGAAGGCTGTATGCAGAGGTAAACAGAGCCGAGTTCAACCACCGGGATTATCATGTCATCACCATCAACCATCACATCCCCGGGCGGTTCGCCCCACCTGGCACATATATCATCCCTCAGCTCATGGGGGAGCCCCCTGAACCATTCAATGTACTGGTCCGCCGGAAGCCTCACACCACCACACTGGAGGTATGATGGGCTGTTTATTAGTCCCTCAGCCATTATAATATCCTTCAGGGGCTTTTCAGGAAGTTTGACGCTGTAACCATTCTCATGGAGTCTCTTAAGGAATCTCTCGAGGCTCTCAAGGACATCAAGGTACCCAGCACTTCCAAGGTTCGCCTCCCCCGGCGGGTAGTCATAGATGATAATGGCAAGCCTTTTCTCATGGTTTTTTCTGTTCCTGAGTTTCAGCCAGTTTCTGATGCGGGCTGCGAATTTATCCATCCGATCAGGTACAACCTCAACCACCCTCACCTCACCGAGGTCCGGGTCATCAAGGGTCCTCATACCCGCAGTGAAGAGGGGTTCAAATCCACCGTCCAGTTCAGGTAGTGTCACCCCCAGGACCACCTCCATCGGGTTCAGGCCGTTCAGGTCCCCCTCCCACTCATCAAGGTCTGTCTCGTAGCCCCTCAGGCAGATGAGGTAGGGGGCGTTTATTCTCCTGAGGAGTTCCCTGGTTGCTTCAGGGTCGCCTCCCAGGGGCCCCCCGTTGAGCTGAAAGTACTGCATGTTGACGAAGAGGTCCACATCACCCATGTACTCCCCTATGGCCCGCAGATTGTTTTCAACATCCGAGAAAACGATGGTACAGTTTGCCTCCCCGTGCAGCCTCGAATAGATCTCCTCAACCAGTGGCCTTGTATCATCAAAGTGCATCCCCGAGTAAAAGAGCATTCCCACCGTTGGGAGGTCCGGGTCAAATTTTGAGGCCCTCCGGTATGATTCAATGTCGGTGTAGAATCCCCTGAACGGGAGGTAGAGGCCATATGGGGGCATCTCCACGGGGTCGTCATGGGGAACCTCCAGGTCAGTGTATTTGTCAAGGATGAAGAGGATCATGTTCATGAGGTTATCAGGGTCGCCGCCCCCATAGTAGTCCATTATCCTGAACCAGTTCTCAAGGTCATCCCTGATTTCATCTGAACCAGCTATCCTCAGGATCTCCCGGCTGTCCCTTGACCTCACCAGTGAGTCGATCCTCTCTGGGGCCAGTTCAACGAGTCTTCTAAGATCCAGACGTCCCATTGATGTGAGGGAGAGTATGTGGTTGCTTCCCCAGACGAGGGTTATGACGGTTTTATCTCTTCCCGCCAGGATGCCTGGAAGTTCCCGGCCTATCCTCTCGTTTCCCCTTATATCCACGAGCACCACATCTGCCTCTTCAACGTCCCTCTCCAGCTCGTCCAGGGGTACAGAGGGGTCCTCGTACTTTTCAAGGTAAACCTTCTTTATCCTGACTATGTCGCCGTGTTCATCCCTTATCTTCATGAGGGCCTCCTTGAGTGAGGCTGTGTTATTGATTGTGGTAACTGCAAGTATCCTCTTCAATTTAACCACCTCAGGCCACTACCATTATCCATTGAGACCAGATTGTCTGCAACCATTTCAAGGAACTCAAGGTCATGTGATATCACTATGAGGGATATTCCCTCAGCCCTGAGTTTATCTATCCACCGGGCGAGTCTCTTCATGTTATCAAGGTCCATACCGGTTGTCGGCTCATCCAGAACCAGAACCCCGGGTTTTCTGAATATATACGCTGATATGACTGTCCTCTGTTTCTCACCGCCGCTGAGTGAATGTGGGTGCCTTTCCCTTAGATGATGGAGGTTCATGGTCCTCAGGACATCCTCAAGGTCCCTGCTCCTGTAATCATCCACCCCAAAGGTCAGCTCCCCCTCAACGGTGTCCATGAAGAGCTGGTGGTCGGGGTCCTGCATGACGAGACCGGTGCCACCATCAGCCTCAATGAATCCGCTGTCGGGTTTCAGGAGCCCCGAGATCAGCCTTGCAAGTGTTGTTTTTCCGGAGCCGTTGGGTCCTGTTAACCCCAGCACCTCCCCCTCCCTCAGTTCAAGGTTTATATTCCTCAGGCTGAAGTCGTCACCATAGGTGTAGGAGAGATTGGAAACCCTGAGAACAGGTTTGCCCTTCCTTTCTCTGGGCCTCAATCTGAAACTTACCTCAGGGGATCTCAGGCCATATTTATCCCTGAAATCAGGGTCCCTGAGTGCATCTGTGTCAGTATCCTCCACCACAGAGCCCCCATCCATGACAATTAGCCGGTCAAATACATCCGGAACCCTGTAGGTCCTGTGATCCATGAGTATCAGGGTCCTATCCCCCATCCTCTGGAGGACGTCAAAGAAGTCATCCGTTGCCTTACGGTCAAGGCTGGATGTTGGCTCATCCATGAGTAGGATTTCAGGGGACATTGAGAGCTGTGAGGCTATTGCAACCCTCTGTTTCTCCCCATCTGAAAGTCTGAAGACGCTCTCATACCTTTTATGTTTCAGTCCAACCAGCCTGAGGGCCTCACCCACCCTCTCATCAATGTCAGGGAGTTCAAGGTTCCCTGGTCCGAGGGATACCTCATCGTTGACGTTCAGGGTGAAGAACTGTGATTCAGGGTTCTGGAAGACGTATCCCACATCCGCTGCAAGTTCCCTGACCTGGAGATCAGATGTGTCCCTGCCATTCACCAGCACGGCGCCCTTAAGGTCCCCTCCCATTATGGAGGGCGCCACAGCGGTGATTAACCGTGCAAGGGTGGACTTTCCGCTGCCACTCCTCCCTGTGATGAATACAGACTCCCCCCTCTTGATTCTGAGGTCAAGGTCCCTGATGGCATGCTGCTCCTGATTGGGGTAGGTGTAGCTCACATCCTCAAATGAGACCGCATACACCTGAACCACCCCCGTTGATCAATCCAAGTAACGTGAAGATGGCTCCAGAGACCAGCAGGAACACCGCATCCCTGTAAGTGAAGGTCATCTTACCCCCTGCCACCCTCCTGGGGTCGAATGCCCGTGTCTCGGCTGCAACAGCAACCTCATCTGAGATCTTGACAACCCTTATGATGAGTGGTATTATGAGGCCACGGTAGATGAGTGACGGCCTTCTAGCCAGCGACAGACCTGAAGCGTTGAGCCTCAGTTTAAGGGAATCCCATATTGATGAGGCCTCAACTGCGAGGGCCGGGATGTACCTGAGGGCCACCGTGAGCGTGAATACAATCTCCCCTGGAATACGGAGGGACCTCAGGGACTCTGCAAGGCTTCGCGGCGAGGTTGTGAATGCGAAGAATAACCCGGCGGCCACCAGGATGAAGAACCTTGCAAAGAATGGGCCGAGAAAGCCGAGGGCGTATTCCATATCACCCGAGGTTAGGAATACTGCAACCACCGAGAGCACCCAGAAGAATGCGATGAATGAAAGGAATGGAACAGCGGCTCTGAGGGAGCCTGAGGATGCCAGGAGCCCCGTGAAAATAGCCCCCAGCAATACCAGTATCCAGAGTCTGGATATCAACACAGAGAAGGCCGCTGCAAGAAGAACTATCAGCATCTTTGATAGGGGATTTATCTCGCCAAAAAATCCCGTCTCCGTGGTGGTGAATGGAGAGAAAACCCTGTTCAGGTCCATCAGATCTCCCCTGAATTACTGCTTCATTGCCCCCGCCTTTCTGAGTTCAGTTATGATCCCGTAACCCACCAGTGCCCCAAGGACCCCAAGAATAGCCACCAGTAGTGCTGATGCAATGATCAGGATGGGGGCCAGCATGAAATTTGCAAATCCAAAGAGGAATGGCACGGTGAGGATCACGATGGTCTCTGTGAACTTGGCAGCACCACAGCCAAGGAGAAGGGAGTTCCTGGATGAGTAGCCGCCGTAAAAAACCCCTGCGGCAACATCACCTGCAAGGCCCCCCAGGAGGGTTGCAGGTAAAAGAGGCAGGAAAGCGGGCATTATAAAGCCACAGATGATCCCGTTAACAAGGCCTATGATGGTGAATGTCCCCACCTTCCCCACACCTGCAAGTCCTATGCTTATAACGATGCATACAAAGAATGCCGATACAATGGACTTGAGGGCGTCCACAGGTGTAAGTGCCGATACACCAAGGATCGTCACCGTCTGCACGATGTACATGAGGGCTATTATGAGACCCAGAAATGTGAGGTCAGATGTTGTGAAACTTCTAAGCTTAAACAAGGGAATACCTCCTCAGATAATTACGTCATCAAGGTAGAAGATCTCTGAATTGAACCTGGAGGCCATATCCTCAAGTATACCCAGGCTCCTCTTCTCGGGCTCAGCGTTTACAAATACAATTTTCATGTTACCAATCTCCTCTTCAAGCATTCTGAGGTCCTCCTCGAGGTTGGAGTTTATGAAAACGTTGCAGCGTCCATCTGAGATAACAACCGCTGTGCAGGCCTCCTCATCAGCGGATTTTGAGACCTCAGCTGCCAGTTTCAGTGCCGGTGTGAGCGGTGTTCTGCCACCGGCCTTAAGGCCCTCAAGGGCCTCCTCAACCGCCTCCAGACGGGATGTTGGTTCAGCCACAACCGTGGCATCATAACCCCTGAAGGCTATTAGGGCTATCCTGTTCCTCTTTTCATATGAATCCCTGAGAAGAAGCCATGAAACCGTCTTTGCAAATTTTATCTTACGCTCCAGCCTCATGGATGAGGATGTGTCAAGGACCATGATGTAGAGGGCCCTGGCCTTCCCCACGCGGACCTTCTCCATGAGGTGCTCCGGTTCTATCCTCAAGGAACCAGCTGCAGCGGCCCTTCGCAGTGTGGCATCAACCGCCACACTTGAGGGCTCAGGGTTCTCCCTTGCACGGACGTACTTCCCCCTTCTGCCCTGAACAGCCGGCCCTGCATGGCCCTGGAGAGATGCCCTGAGGTCAGGGACCTTAAGGTCCTTCCGTAGTCTCCTGTTCCTGTCGATCTCAGAGTCATCCTCAAATTCCCCGTTCAGGATGTCCTCTATGAGCTCCTGTGAGAGTTCCTGTTCCCTCTGGAATGGGAGCTGTTTTAGTCGGTGCTTCATCGCAAGGAGTGCCGCCTCCTTAACGTCGTCTCCATTCACCCAATTCCTGCCGTTGAACGCTGCAAGGGTTCTCGCTGTCCTTGCTGTTATGATATCGGCCCGGTGTGTCCTGATTCCAAGTGCCGATGCTATTTCAACTATCTGGAGGAGCACATCATCATCCATCTCAACACTGCTGAGGAGACTGCGGGCCTCCATTATTCTCCTCTGGAGCTCCTCCTGTTTCCTCCTGAACCCTGAATGGAATGCCTCAGGATCCTCCTGGAAATCGAGTGCCCGCTTTATGACCTTTATCCTCTCATCAGGGTCAGTGAGGGCCTCCACATCCACGCTCAAACCGAATCTGTCAATTATCTGGGGCCTCAGGTCCCCCTCCTCAGGGTTCATGGTACCTGCAAGTATGAACCTTGAGGGGTGTCTCACAGATATGCCCTCACGTTCAACTATGTTCACGCCCATGGCTGCTGCGTCAAGTAACACGTTGACCACATGGTCATCGAGGAGGTTGACCTCGTCGATGTAGAGGATGTTTCCATTGGCCCTTGCAAGTAATCCTGGCTCAAGGGCCTTTATTCCCTCATGGAGCGCCCTCCTTATGTCAATGGTTCCCACCACCATGTCCTCTGTTGCCGAAACAGGAAGGTCAACAACCTCCATTTTTGCGGACCTCACCTGAAGCTTCCCATGCATCTTAAGTTTTTCCTGGCACTCCATGCACAGTTCAGATCCATCAGGGTCGCATCCGAACCTACAGCCATCCACGATGTTTCTTTCAGGAAGAATGTCACTCAGGGCCCTTACTGCAGTTGACTTTCCTGTACCCTTATCCCCCCTTATCAGGACACCCCCTATTGCAGGGTTTACTGCGTTGAGGAGGAGGGCCTTTTTAAGCATTTCCTGACCTGTGATTGCTGTAAACGGAAAGTATCCTGTATCCAACCTATCACCATGTGGATGTATCTCAGCAAGGTATTTAATAATTACTAAAAAAATTCAAGTATTACTTATAAGCATATGAAATCCTGAAAAGTAATAAAAATTTTTCTCCTTAAATTTCCATGGGCCTGGCAGTGGAAGACTTTCAGGATAGAGCCACAAAAAAACAAAGAAAAACAGCTAAAAAACAAAAATTTAAGTAATATAATCTTTCTTGAGGAAAACCTGAACTCAATGAAAATACGAATATCAAAAACAAATCATGCTGAATGGACAAAAAAACTAAAACCTCAAGAATCTTTCAAGGGACTCAAGTGCCCTGAGGCGATCCTTTCTGTCAATCCTGGCCTCCTCAAGAGCACCCTTGAGATAATCCACTGTGCTGTCATAGGTATCCCTATCAACAGGGTACGGGTATCCGTCCTTGCCACCATGCGCATAGCTGTACTTCACAGGATCCCTCCAGCTTACCTCCTCACCGTATACGAGGTCTGCAACAAGGGCCAGGGCCCTGATCTTTTTGGGTCCAAGGCCATCAACCATGACCAGTTCCTCATAGTTTCCAGGCCGGATCTCATATGCCCTCTCAAGGACCGCCATATCCCTCTCTGTGAGGTCCAAGGGTAGAACCTCATGGTGACCTGGCATGTCAAGTACATTGAAGTCAAAGAGTGTCCGCTGCCCTGTGAGGTACCCCCTTATGTGTGAGGGACCATCGCAGACTATATCAACACTCACATCACGGGCACCCCTGCTTCTGGGTGAGGTCATGTCAAGGACCTCCCCCATGGTCTTATCAGATGATATCCCGCTGTGGGGTGAGTCAACATAATCCCCAACCCCTGAACCAAGCCAGTGGTACCTCCTGGCATATCCTCCATCAGGGTTGAGACCCTGCTGTACAACAGCCCACTCACCATCGGCGTCAACAAGGAAGGTGTGCTGGTAGAGGCTGAAACCGTCCTGTATACAGTTACCATCCACCCTGGCAGCTATCCTGCTGGAATAAACCAGGTGATGGGAATCCAGGTCAAAGAGTTTCCCTGCAGCCTCAAGTTCCCCCGGTGTCCTGCGGGAAGCCCTCCCCTTACCACCTGCAACCAGTATACCGTGCCTTTCAGGGTCAAGTGCAGATTTGAGGGCCCCACAGGTAGTTGTGGTTGTCCCTGAGGAGTGCCAGTCAAACCCGATGGTGCAGGAGAACGCCTGAAACCAGAATGGGTCAGAGATCCTCGATATGAACTCAGAGGTCCCGTACTCCTCAATTATAACCTCAGCTATGGCACCTGAGAGTTCAACCATCCTCCTCATGAGCCAGGCAGGAGGATGTCCCCCATGCAGGGGGAGGTTTGCGATACCTGTTCTCCTCATTCCAGACCACTGAAACGATTATTTAACGCTTAACCTCTGAAGGGTTTGTATTGATACATGGGTTTTCGAGTCCACTGAAGAGATTACTTCACGCTGAACCTGAAGAGGCACCTCTCTGATCCATCAGCAATGTGTTCAAGTGCCCTGAAATCACCGGGAAGCCCACTCCAGTCCCAGCTCAGCTTGAGAACGGCCTCACAGTTGAGGCAGAATCCAGGGTTCTTCCCTGCATCATCAATCCATGGGCAGTTCTCGAATTCAACGTAGACATTTTCATCATCCTCAAGAAAGCCCACCCTGATGGTGAAGTTCTCAAATACATCCGCAACCCATGCGAGGTATGCCTCAAGCGGGTCATCGTAGGGTGATTCCACCATACATGATTCAAATCCAGGTTTAAGTTCAGATATGATCCTATCCCTGAATATCCCTGATAGCAGTTCCCTGATCTCATCCCGGTCGGCGTCGGGTGAGGGCATTGCGTTGAGGATGAAGTTGTAGAAGTCTGAGATTATCCTCTTCCTCATGAGTTCCATTTCCCTCATGGCCGACCTGTGCCGGTATATCGCCATCTCAATGTTGGCGTTGAGTTCAGATGATTTGAAGGGTTTCACAATGTACCCGTAGGGCTCTGTTATCTTTGCACGTGCCAGCATCTCCTCATCGGCGTAGGCTGTGAGGTAGATTATGGGGATGTTAAAGCGGTCCCTTATCTCCCTTGCGGCCTCTATTCCGTCCATTTCACCCTTGAGAACTATATCCATGAGGACAAGGTCCGGTTCATGTATCTTACTTGCCCTTATGGCGTCCCTGCCTGTTGAGACGGTATCCACCACCTCATGGCCCATTGTCTCAAGTTTGTGTCTTATACCCATTGCCACTATGGCCTCGTCCTCAACAACAAGAATTCTTGCCATAAAATCTCCCCAAGGTCTTTTTAATTCAGATGATCCTCAATCACTCTGGAATCACTGAAACTTAAAATTTGATGTGAAATCTGACCTTTAAGCCGCCTCTGGCAGTTTAAAAGCAGACGCATCTGGAACCTGAACCTCTTACTGTACCTGATTTTAAGGATGAATTGTTACCGGAATCTGATAGTCATCCTGAACCTAAAACCTCTTACTGTACCTGATTTTAAGGATGAATTGTTACCGGAATCTGATAGTCATCCTGAACCTAAAACCTCTTACTGTACCTGATTTTAAGGATGAATCGTTACCGGAATCTGATAGTCATCCTGAACCTAAAACCTCTTACTGTACTCAACCTCACGGAATTTCACCATGAACCTGGCAGGCCTCTCTATCTTGAGTTCACCATTTATCTGATCCACAAGGTTTCTCACAATCCTCAGACCCAGGGTGCTGGTATTCTCAAGGTCAAGGTCCTCTGGCAATCCAACACCGTTATCTGAAACGATGAGGGTGTAACGGTCACCATTCCTGTGAACCTCCACGGTGATCTCGCCTCCATCATCAGGGAATGCGTACTTTATACTGTTGGTTACAAGTTCATTTATTATGAGGCCACAGGGGATTGCTGTTTCGATGTTAAGCATAACATCATCCACGCGGATTCTCACATCGATCTCACTTCTATCTGCACCGTATGAATCAAGGAGGTCACTGAGAAGTGTCTTGATGTAGTCCCTGAGGTTGACCCGTGATAGGTCCCTTGACTCGTAGAGCTTTTCATGTATGAGTGATATGGCTTCTATCCTGTGCTGGCTGTCCATGTAGAGTTCCCGCAGACGGGGGTCCCCTGTGATGGATGCCTGCAGCATCAGGAGGGTTGAGATTATCTGGAGGTTGTTCTTCACACGATGGTGTATCTCCCGTAGAAGCAGCTCCTTCTCCTTAAGGGATTCTCGAAGGCGCTTTTCAACCGACTTTTTATGGGTTATGTCCATAAGGGAGAGGAGACACTTCTTGCTCCCAGGGATGGTGACCGTCGTTGCAAAGAAGTTCCTCTCCTCACCCCTCCTGTTTTTGAGTGTGAGCTCAAAGTTCTTTGGTATGACATCAGGGTTAACTGACATTAACCTGTGGTAAGCCTCTATGCGCCCTGCATCAGAGGGGTCCACAAAGTCGGTGAGCTTCATGTATCCCTGTATTTCCCCCTTGCTGTAGCCAGAAAACCTTTCAAAGGCACTGTTTGCAAGCTCTATCACCATATCACTGCCACAGATAATTGTGAGGGTACCTGTATTCTCAAATATTACCCTGTACTCCTCCTTGCTGGCCTTAAGTTCCTTTTCAATCCTCTTCTGGACCGTGATATCCTTACCCATCAAGTAAATAAGCTTTTCATCATCCACTTCAACCGCTGTTACGGATACATCAAGGGTGCGGCCCCGTAGACCCACCGTGAACTTCATATGGCCACCCTCGCAGTCCCCCATGAGCCTCTTGAAGTCATCCTCACTGATCCATTCACTGATGTTTCTGCCGGTTATATCATCAGCAAATGATTTGAGGAATCCCGCTGCAGCAGGGTTAACATCAAGTATTGTCCCGTCGGGTGAACATATTAATATGGGGTTACCTGATTTCTCAAAGAGGGCCCTGTACTTCCTTTCACTCTCTTCAAGGGCCCTCTGAGCCTCCCGAACCTTTCTCTCCTCTTCTGCTTCTTGAAGGGCCCTCCTGAAAGCCAGGGGTAACTTTGAAAGGTTATTTTTGAGTACGTAATCTGTTGCCCCCGCCTTCAGCATTTCAACGGCAAATTCCTCCCCAATCTTTCCACTCACGAATATGAAGGGGATATCATGTCTCTCCCTCACTATCCTCAGGGCTGATACACCATCAAAGTCGGGGAGGGTATGGTCGGCCAGGATGATGTCTGGCTGGAATTCCTCAAGGGCCCTTCTGAAGGAGTCCTCACTGTCAACTGTGAGATGTTGGAAGTCTATACCATCCCTCTCAAGCTCCCTTATGACAAGTTCAGCGTCAAGGGGGACGTCCTCAAGGATCAGTACCTTAACCTTTTCTGACATTGGAAATCCTCTGAATACACATGCGAACTACTCAGGTGGCTGATTTATGATCATCCAGTAGAATCCCAGGGTTGAAACCGCGTTTATGAATTCATCGAATTCCACGGGTTTGCTCACGTAGCTGTTAACCCCCAGCTTGTAGCTCTCAACTATATCCCGGTCCTCCTTGGATGAAGTCAGAACCACCACCGGGATTCTGGATGTGCTTTCATTTCTCTTGATCTCCTGGAGAACCTCAAGGCCATCAACCTTTGGCATCCTGAGGTCAAGGAGTATGAGCTTCGGGAGGTTATCAGGGTCCCGCTCAGAGTAGGATCCCCTTGCGAATATGTAGTCAAGTGCCTCTGCACCATCCTTGACCCAGTGGAGCTTGTTTGCAAGGTTGTTTTTCTTCAGTGCCCTTATCGTTAGTTCTGCGTCTGTAGGGTTGTCCTCAACAAGGAGTATATCCGCATCTGTCATTATCCCACCGCCTTTGGTAATGTGAAGTATAAAGGAGTATATCCGCATCTGTCATTATCCCACCGCCTTTGGAAGTGTGAAGTATATTGTTGCACCGGCATCAACCTCACCTTCACCCCAGACTCTTCCTCCGTGCCTCTTTATTATCCTCTGGACTATTGAGAGGCCCACACCGGTTCCCTCAAATTCCTCCTGACTGTGGAGTCTCTGGAAGAGTCCAAAGAGTTTTCCCGCATACTTCATATCAAATCCTGCCCCGTTATCCCTGACATAGTAGATGTGCTCATCGCCCCCGTCCATGTATCCCACCTCTATCCTTGCGGGGTTCCTGTCCCTTGTGAATTTGATGGCGTTTGAGAGGAGGTTGCCCATCACCTGCCCCATTAGGACCCTGTCTGCCATTGCAGGTGGGAGGTCATCCACAGAAAACTCTATGGCCCTTCCCTCCTCCTGTGAGGCAAGTTCCCGGTAGGTTGACTCTGCAAGTTCCCTCATGTCCAGAGTCACAGGGTTCATCTCCTGCCTTCCAGCCCTTGATAGGAGGAGGATGTCATCGATGAGCTGCCCCATCTTCTTTGTGTTCTCCCTGATTATTCCAATGACCCTGAGACCATCATCATCAAGTTTATCCTCATAGTCCTCGACTAGTATCCTTGAAAACCCGTCGATGGCCCTTAAAGGGACGCGGAGATCATGTGATACTGAATAGGCAAATGCCTCCAGTTCATTATTGGCATCCTCAAGTTCTGCAGCCTTTTTTGCCAGTTCACGGTTCAGTTTTCTGAGGGAGCGGACCTTCTCAATCCTCTCAATGAGCAGTGCGATCATCACTGTGAAGAGCATCAGGAGGACTATCCTGAAGAGTTCATCTGATATGTTGAATCCAACTGCCCGTGTCATTGGCTGAATTATGAGTAAAGCCGTGAATACTGCAAAAACAAAAAGAGCCCATTTAATTACCCTTCCTGAGGGTTTTGGGATTGCGATGAGAGGTAAAATCAGGAAAATTCCATGCATCCAGTTGAAGGATAACATCATAACTGCCGCTGCAATCATCATCAAAAGGTCTTCACGGTATTTCATGATAACCACATAAAATTTATGGGGATGATCATATAAAAAATTTCCTTTAAATGAGTGGAGTGAAACACTTTTATCTTACGATAAAGAATATAAAAGCGAATATAAAAGCGGCATGTGGTTTAAAAAAGACTATATAAAAAATTAACATAAAAACTTCTCACTGAGCAGGAAAAGTCACTACTTTCCAGTGTCCTGCCCCAGAGGGACCCTCTCATTCTGTACACCGTTGAGGACATCCCTGAGGAACCTTCCAGTGTGGGTTCCTGAGTTAGCAACCTCCTCGGGTGTACCCTCAGCCACCACAAGGCCTCCCCTGTCACCGCCCTCGGGTCCAAGGTCTATGATGTGGTCCGCAGACTTTATAACGTCCAGGTTGTGTTCTATCACAACAGCTGTGTTACCTGCATCCACAAGCCTTCCCAGGACATTGAGGAGTTTCTTGATGTCATCGAAGTGGAGTCCTGTGGTTGGCTCATCAAGGATGTAGAGCGTTTTCCCGGTGCTCTTCCTCCCAAGTTCCTTTGCCAGTTTGACCCTCTGGGCCTCACCACCTGAGAGTGTTGTGGCTGGCTGACCCAGCTTTATGTAGCCAAGGCCCACGTCATAGAGTGTCTGCAGCTTCTTCCTCACCTGGGGTATGCTCTCAAAGAACTCAAGGGCCTCCTCCACGGTCATATCAAGGACCTCTGCTATGTTCTTACCCCTGTATCTTACCTCAAGGGTCTCCTCATTGTACCTTCTACCCCTGCAGACTTCACATGGGACATAGACATCTGCAAGGAAGTGCATCTCTATCTTGATTATCCCGTCACCACTGCAGGCCTCACAGCGGCCCCCCTTGACGTTGAAACTGAACCTGCCTGGCCTGTAGCCCCTCTTCTTTGCCTCGGGGGTCTGGGCGAAGAGTTCCCTGATATGGGTGAAGACCCCTGTATAGGTGGCGGGGTTTGATCGTGGTGTCCTCCCGATTGGTGACTGGTCTATCATCACAACCTTGTCGATGTGCTCAAGGCCCTCGATGTCGGTGTGCTCACCTGCATTCATGTGCTTATTGTGGAGCCTCTCATAGACCCCCCTGTAAAGTATCTCGTTGACCAGTGTACTCTTACCTGAACCTGATACACCGGTGACACATGTAAAGACACCCAAGGGAATCCTCACATCGATGTCCCTGAGGTTGTTGGCCCTGGCCCCCCTCACAGTGAGGTATTTTCCTGAATGGCCCCTCCTGAATTTGGGTACAGGTATTGTTTCCCGGCCCGACAGATACGCCCCTGTGAGGGATGCCTGGTCCTCCATTATCTCCTGGGGTGTTCCCTCTGCAACCACGTGTCCACCGTGTTCCCCGGCACCGGGTCCAATGTCAACCACGTGGTCAGCGGAGAGTATGGTTTCCTCATCGTGTTCAACCACTATCAGGGTGTTCCCCAGGTCCCTGAGCCTCTTGAGTGTCTCAATCAGCCTCATGTTATCCCTCTGGTGGAGGCCTATGCTGGGCTCGTCCAGGATGTAGAGTACCCCCACGAGGCCCGATCCTATCTGGGTTGCGAGCCTTATCCTCTGGGCCTCGCCACCTGAGAGTGTGCCTGAGGACCTTGAAAGTGTCAGATAGTCAAGACCCACGTCAATCAGAAACCGTAGCCTCTCACGTATCTCCTTGAGGATCTCCCTTGCGATGTACTCCTCCCTCCCGGTGAGTTCAAGGCCCTCAAAGAAGCTGTGGGCCTCGCTCACTGACATTTCAACAACATCATGTATTGATTTTCCACCCACCGTGACCGAGAGGCTCTCCGGTCTCAGCCTGCTCCCCTTACAGACCGGGCATGCATGGTTGCTCATGAATTTACCTATGTAGGTCCTCATGTAGTTGGACTTGGTCTCCATGTAGATCCTTTCCATCCGGGGTATAACACCCTCAAAGCGCCTGTTAACACGGTAGGTTCTGTTTTTACGCTGGAATACGAACTGGATCTTCTCATCTGTCCCGTAGAGGACTGCCTTCCTGTGTTCCTCGTCCAGTTCACCGAAGGGTGTGTCCAGGCTGAAGCCGTAGTGCTCAGCCACAGCCCTCAGCATCTGGTGGTAGTAGTTGTCCCTCTTACCTGACCTGCTCCAGGGGACTATGGCCCCCTCATTTATGGAGCGCTCAGGGTAGGGTACCACGAGGTCAGGGTCTATCTCAAGTTTGCTTCCAAGCCCATTGCACTCTGGACATGCCCCGTGGGGGCTGTTGAATGAAAACATCCTGGGGCTTATCTCCTCAAAGTTTATGCCGCAGTCAGGGCAGGCAAAGTGTTCACTGTAGACCCTCTCATTGCCTGTATCATGGTAGAGGACCCTGAGTGTACCCTCGCCCATCTCAAGGGCGGTTTCAACAGAGTCTGCGAGCCTCTTCCTGAATTCAGTGTCCTTTCTAACAGCAAGGCGGTCCACCACCACATCGACCGAGTGTTTCCGGTTTCTGTCAAGGTTGAATTCCTCGTCAAGGTCCCTTATTTCGCCGTCAACCCTGACCCTTACGAATCCCTGTTCCCTGAGCCTCTCAAAAACCCGCTGGTGCTCGCCCTTCCTGTCCCTCACCACCGGTGCCAGTATGATGATCCTTGTGCCCTCATCGTCCTCCATTATACGGTCCACTATCTGGGTTGATGTCTGCTGCTCTATCTCCCTTCCGCAGAGGTAGCAGTGGGGTTTACCTATCCTTGCAAATAGGAGCCGGAGGTAGTCGTAGATCTCTGTGATGGTCCCCACGGTTGAGCGGGGGTTGACCCTTGTGGTCTTCTGGTCTATGGATATTGCAGGGGAGAGGCCCTCTATGTAGTCCACCTCGGGCTTCTTCATCTGCCCCAGGAACTGCCTTGCATAGGCTGAGAGGGACTCAACGTATCGCCGCTGGCCCTCAGCGTATATGGTGTCAAAGGCCAGCGAGGACTTCCCTGACCCGCTTATACCTGTTATGACGATGAATTTATCCCTTGGGAGTTCAAGGTCAATGTTCTGGAGGTTGTGCTCCCTTGCACCCTTAATAACTATCTTTCCACTCATAACTCTCAGAATCTCCACTTATTCATATAAAGTTCGTTTTATTTTGATGAGGACCCCTTGAGGGACATTATCTGGTCCCTGAGCCTCGCGGCCCTCTCGAATTCCAGGTTCCTTGCGGCCTCACGCATCTCGGCCTCAAGGTCCTTTATTATGACTTCAAGTTCATCCCGGGGTATCTCCTCAGCCTTAATCTCCTCTTTATCCTTCTTCTCCCTGAGGGTCCTTCTTGTGCTCCTTGGCTTTATACCGTGCCTGCGGTTGTACTCCATCTGGAGCTTTCTTCGCCTGTTGGTGGTCTCAACCGCTGCTTTCACCGAGTCTGTGAGTCTGTCGGCGTATATCAGTACCTGGCCGTTGACGTTCCTGGCGGCCCTACCGATTGTCTGTATGAGGGAGGTCTCTGACCTGAGGAAGCCCTCCCTGTCGGCGTCGAGGATCGCCACCAGTGAAACCTCCGGTAGGTCCAGACCCTCCCTGAGGAGGTTCACACCCACCAGGCAGTCGAATTCGCCACGTCTGAGGTCATCTATGATTTCAACACGCTCAAGGGTGTCTATCTCTGAGTGGAGGTACCTCACCCTAACACCAACCCGTGAATAATAGTCGGTGAGGTCCTCTGCCATCCTCTTGGTGAGGGTTGTTACGAGAACCCTCTGGCCAAGGTCAACCCTCCTTCTTATCTCAGAGAGGAGGTCGTCAACCTGTCCCTTAACCGGCCGGATCCTGACCTCAGGGTCCACGAGGCCAGTGGGCCTTATGATCTGTTCAACGATGTTCTGGCTCCTTGAGAGCTCATATTTACCCGGGGTTGCGGAGACATAGATCACCTGGTTTATGCTCTCCTGGAATTCATCGAAGCGCAGAGGACGGTTCTCCTTTGCACTGGGGAGTCTGAAGCCGTACTCAACGAGTGTCTCCTTCCTTGCCCGGTCACCGTTGTACATGCCCCTTATCTGGGGGACGGTCACGTGTGATTCGTCGATGACCGTCAGGAAGTCATCGGGGAAGTAGTCAAGGAGTGTGTTGGGTTTCTCACCCCACTTCCTGCCGCTGAGGTGCATTGAGTAGTTCTCTATGCCCTGGCAGTAGCCCATCTCCCTTAGCATCTCCATGTCGAATCTCGTCCTCTGCTCCAGGCGCTGGGCCTCAAGGAGTTTATTCTGGGCCCTGAGTTCCCTGAGGCGATCCTCAAGTTCCTCCTCTATTGATTCTATGGCCCTCTGGAGTCTGTCCTCAGGGATCACGAAGTGCTTGGCAGGGAATACGGTTATGCGGTCCAGTTTCTGCAGCCTCTTACCTGTTACCCTGTGGACGGTTGATATGGAGTCCACCTCGTCCCCGAACAGTTCTATCCTGATTGGTGGTGTTCCATGGATGGGGTTTATCTCTATGGTGTCGCCGCGGACCCTGAACTGGCCCCTGTCGAATTCCACGTCGTTCCTCTCGTACTGCATGCTTACAAGGCTTGAGAGGATCTCCTCCCTCCCGATGGTGGAGCCAACCTCAAGGTGGAGGGTGAACTCACCGTAATCTGCGGGGGCCCCTATGCCGTAGATGCAGGATACACTGGATACCACTATAACGTCATCCCTGGATAGGAGCGCCTGGGTTGCCGAGTGTCTCATCCTGTCTATCTCATCGTTTATTGAGGCCTCCTTGTCTATGTAGGTGTCTGTCTGTGGTATGTAGGCCTCTGGCTGGTAGAAGTCATAGTAGCTCACGAAGTACTCCACTGCGTTATCAGGGAAGAACTCCCTGAACTCCTCGTAGAGCTGTGCAGCCAGTGTCTTGTTGTGGGATATGACAAGCGTCGGTTTCTGGACCTCCTCGATGACATTGGCGATGGTGAAGGTCTTACCTGACCCTGTGACCCCCAGGAGGGTCTGCTCCCTCATCCCTGAGTTTATACCCTCAACGAGGGACCGTATCGCCTTTGGCTGATCCCCGAGGGGTCTGTAATCTGATACCAGTTTAAATTTCATCACAAATCACTTAAAATGAGAAACTCGATTTATGGTGAAAATATATTTCCAGGTCACATTATATATACCTTTGCAGTTAGAAGAGTGATACATCAAGTATACATCTGCAGTCTTAGAATGTTAAAGGAATGATGCATCGACGGTATACCTCTGCAGTTAGAAGGGACAGGTATACAGCTGCACCTTTAGAATCTTAAAGGGATGATAGGTTGACAAGGGTCAGGGATCCAGGAAAACTTCCAGACAGGACAGGCGTTTACATATTCCGTGATGAAAACGACAGAGTCCTCTACGTTGGCAAATCGGTCTCAATAAGGAAGAGGGTAGCATCCTACTTCAGGGAACACGAGAACCCCCGCCTCAGGGTCATGATGAGGCACCTTGACAGCATAGAGTACATCCTAACAGAGAATGAAAAGGAGGCCCTCATCCTTGAATCCAACCTCATAAAGAGGTACAGGCCACCATACAACGTCCGCCTCAAGGACGATAAGAGGTACCCCTTCATAAAGATAACAGACGAGGAATACCCCCGTGTAATCATAACAAGGACCATCAGGGGTGACAGTGCAAGGTACTACGGGCCATTCACCGATACCGGGTCTGTGAGGAAGACCCTGAAGTTCATAAAGTCCCTCTTCAGGATCCGAAGCTGCAGAAGGATGGATGGACCCTGCCTCAACAGCCAGATAGACCTCTGCCATGCCCCCTGCGACGGCGGGATAAGCATGGAGGACTACCTTGAGATCATCGAAAGGGTGGACCTCTTCTTTCAGGGCCGATACCGGGAGGTGGTTGAGGCCCTTGAGGCAGAGATGCGCGATGCCTCAGAAAAACTGGAATTCGAGAGGGCCGCTGTTATCCGGGACCAGATTGAATCCATACGTGAGGTTATGGAGAGACAGTACGCGGCCTTCACAGACTCCATCGACCAGGACATAGTGGCCCTGGAGACCCGTGGAGATAACTCCGTCGTTGTGGTTCTGCAGATCCGCGACGGTAAGATCACAGGTAAGGACGACTTCATGCTGAGGGGCTCAGCAGATAGGAGGGAGATCATCGAGTCCTTCCTCAAGCAGTACTATGCCATCCCGCGGTACGTTCCATCAGAGATCCTGGTGCAGTACCCCATAGGGGATGAGGTCATATCAGAGTGGCTCTCTGAGCTCAGGGGTGGTGAGGTCAGGATACATTCACCAGAGGGGGGCTCAGGCAGGAGACTCCTGAACATCGCCTGGAAGAACGCCTCCGTCATCCTCAAACAGAAGGGTAAGGTGAAGGATGCGCTCCTTGAACTCAAGGGTGAACTCAAGCTCCCCTCCATTCCCAGACGGATTGAGGGCCTTGACATATCCAATATTGGTGGTGAACACGCAACTGGTTCAGTCGCCGTCTTCCTGGATGGTAAACCAGCCCCCGGAATGTACCGCCGCTACCGTATAAGGACCAGGGGCCCGGATGACTATGCCATGATGAGGGAACTCGTCATGAGGAGGTACTCCAGTGATGAAACTGAAAAACCGGACCTTGTGCTGATTGACGGGGGTAAGGGACAGCTCTCAGCGGCACTGGATGCCCTCAGGTCATGTGGTGTGGATCTGCCTCTTGTGGGCATAGCAAAGAGGGAGGAGGATATATACCTCCCGGGGCTTTCAGAGCCAGTTGAGGTATCAGATGGTGCCCTTCAGCTTCTCAGACACCTGCGTGACGAGGCCCACAGGTTTGCAGTTGAATACCACCGGAGGATCAGGGACAGAAAATCCCTTGAGTCGGAACTCGACGGTATAAGGGGTGTTGGTCCCAGAAGAAAGAGGGCCCTCCTGGAGCACTTTGGAAGTGTTGAGGGTATAGGGAATGCCAGTGTGGAGGAACTTGCTGCGGTAAGGGGCATGAACCGCCCGGTGGCAGAGAGGGTATACAGACACTTCAGAAGGGGTGATGGTGGCTGAATCCCCTCCATAGGGTTTTCTGCAGTTTGGAAGTGTTTTAGGGGATGATAACGGAATTTTCCAGCAAATTATTTATACTGACCACTTACATAATACTGATTGACTGTGTGAACCTAATCCGGGGGATGAATGATATCCAGGGAGGATTGAATGTCGCCTACAAGTTTGCTCGTTGTGGAAGATGAGAGTATAGTGGCCATGGACATCAAGCACAGGGCCGAGGGTCTCGGCTACCGTGTGGTCGGGATGGCAGCCTCAGGTGAGGAGGCAATAAAACTTGCCCGTGAGGAGAAACCTGACCTTGTACTCATGGATATAGTGCTTAAGGGTGAAATGGACGGGATAGAGGCGGCAGAGGTCATAAGAGAGGAGATGAATATACCCGTTGTTTACCTCACAGCATACTCTGATGAGAAGACCCTGAGCCGTGCGAAGCTCACAGGGCCCTTCGGGTATATAATAAAACCCTTTGAGGACCGTGAGCTTCACAGTGCAATCGAGGTGGCCCTCTATAAACACAGGATGGACAGTAAACTCCGCGAAAGTGAGGAACGCTACAGGGCACTCCTTGAAACATCACCCGACCCCATAATTCTCCTGAACTCTGACTCAAGGATACTCTTTGCAAACAGAACCGTCGAGGAGTTAACAGGGCTTGACAGAAAGAAGTTAAGGGGTAAGAAACTCTCCATCCTCGAGAGGAAGGGTTTCCTATCAAGGGAGCTCCTTGAGAAGATCCTTGACCTCATGAACCATGATCCTAAAACCTTTGAAATCGAATTTGTTGATGTGAAGGGAAGGAAGCACCACTTTGAGATACACTCCACCACCATTGAGACAACAACCGAGAAGAACCTCCTCCAGATAATAGGGCATGACATAACAGGGAGGGTGGAGGCCGAGAAGAGGAGGGAGGAACTCATCCGTGAGAGGTCAAAGGCCCAGCTTTATGGATTCGTTGTCTCAGCTGTGCCGGTCTTTGCATCATCAATTCCTCCACAGCTCAGAAATGCCATCATAAAGAACTTTGCAGACAGGTTTGAGAAGAACCTCAAACCCAACTTCCATAGGATGATGGAGAAGCTGGGGGTTGTTGAGGATATCAGATCAGGGAGGGCACCCGAGAGGGTTTTCAACGCATACATAAAGTGGCTTTCAGGGTTTCTCGGGAACCTTGGAATTGAGACCACACTCCGAAAGGAGAAGTCAAGGTATGTCCTTGAATTCAAAACGTTTCCCTGGATCAATGAGGCACGTCAGAATCCCATCTTCTCACTAATATTCAGGGCCATGCTGATGAGGAGCTTCACCTGGACCGGTATCAAGGGAAGCGTCATACAGACCTCAACGCTGAGGAGCAGGGACGAGAACCTCACATTTGAATTTCATATGGTATAGAGAGGGGAACCTCAGATTTGAATTCATAAATGTATCTGAATGGATTAAGGGGGGTAAATAAATGGATGCTATATCCAGGTTAAGTACGGGGGTTAAGGGACTGGACGATATAATAGGGGGATACCCTCAGGGGAGGAGTATTCTTGTAACAGGTGACGCCGGGGCTGGTAAAACCATCATGGCACTCCACTTTGCCATTGAGAGTGCCAGGAAAGGCCTTAAGACAGTCTATGTTACAACAGAGGAGGACGAGACTGACCTGAGGATCCAGTGCGCCTCACTTGGGTGGGATATAGATGAACTGATGGAATCAGGCACCCTGAAGATCATAGGACTCTCTGCCATAAGGGCAAGGCTCACAGAGGCGGAGATACACATAGGCATTGAATCCGTCAAGGGAAACCTTCAGAAGATACTGGCTGAGATCCCGGAGGACACTGAGGTGCTTGTGATAGACAGTATAGGTAGCCATACAGAGAAACTAACAACACATGAGTTCCGGGACCAGTTTGACCTCCTTATCTACGAACTAAAGAAGAGGGGTATAACTGCATTGATAATCCTTGACAGTGCCACCTCCATGGAGTTCAATGAGATAGCTCTCTACGCTGTATACGGGGCCATAAAACTGATAAAGAGGGAGAACCCCTACACAGGTAGAAGGGAGAGGGTTATGGATATTATAAAGATGAGGAGCACAAGGACACCAATTGAATTTGTACCGTACATCATATCAGATAATGGCCTTGAGGTCATAGAGAACCCTGAAGATTGACATCACTGAAGTCAAAAAACGGGATTGGCGCATCCTTTGACTTATTAAGGTTTTTTAAAGTTTTTTAGCGGCTTTTTAATATCTCAAAAAAACATTAGTAATAATTAGATAAATTTATATATTAAATTATTACATAACTAACCAAAGTTATTCAAAAGGAGGTTTGCATATTGAAGAAAAAGGTCATAATAAAGGTCTTTGAAATGAAAAAACAGTGCGAATTTCCTTGCCGGGTGAAAATTTCAGAGGAAACAGTCGGCCAGTTTCTGAATGAGATCATGACCAGCGATATGGGCATGGACCGTAAATATGTGGTGGAAGTCTATGAAAACTGGTGTGACAGCCCTTACATATTCTATTTTGACGGGAATGGACGTTAAATCATACTGAAAAATAGGTGTGGGGGGTTTAAAGTCTTTCAATTGCCTTAACAAGAAGGTCAACGGTCATCTCGATGTCCTTCATGCTTGCCATGCTCACCGTTGTGTGGATGTACCTTGTGGGTACAGAGACCACACCTGCAGGTATACCCTCCCTTGTGAGGTGAATGGCTGTTGCATCGGTGGTGCCCCCCTCACTCACCTCTATCTGCACCGGTATATCCTCCTCCCCTGCGGTCTCAAGGAGCCAGTCCTTAACCCCTGGATGGGTTATTATACCCCTACCACTCGCATCTGTGAGGATGACAGCAGGGCCCCCATCAAGCTTCGCTGGTGCCTCCTCCTCCTTCATACCTGGGTGATCCCCTGCTATTGTGACATCAAGGGCAAGGGCCATGTCAGGGTTGAGTTTGAAGGCCGAGGTCCTGGCACCCTTAAGTCCGACCTCCTCCTGCACCGTTCCAACACCGTAAACTGTTGCATCAGCATCAACCCTTTTAAGGACCTCAACCATTACAAGGCAACCTATACGGTTGTCAAGGGCCTTCCCTGTGAATCGTGAATTGGGAAGTTCACTGTAGGGTGCATGGAATGTAATGGGATCCCCCACAGAGACAAGTTCCTCTGCATCCTCACGGGACTCTGCCCCTATATCGATGAACATGTTATCATGGGTTGTTACCTTCTTCCTCTCAGCGGCCTTCATCCTGTGTGGGGGCTTGGATCCAATGACACCCATAACAGGGCCATTCTCCCCGTGGATCCAGACGGCCTGGTTGAGTATCATCTGGTCACTGATTCCCCCTATCTTTGAAAACCTTATGAAGCCCTTCTTATCGATGTGCCTCACCATGAGGCCTATTTCATCCATGTGGGCTGCAAGCATGACCGATGGGCCGGACCTGCTCCTGGTTGCGATGATGTTACCAAGCCTGTCCTCCTCTATCTTATCAACATGACCTTCAAGTTCAGATGCTATGATATCCCTTACCTCTCCCTCAAATCCAGAGACTCCGCTGGCAAGTGAGAGACGCTTCATGAGTTCCTTCATACAATCACCGCTCAGTTCCTGATGGATTTTATGATTATAAGAACCCCCATGATAACCAGGAGGGCCTGGGGCCAGAACCTTGAGTACTGGGGTGGTATAAGGCCTGATGCAAAGGCAAACCATATAACACCTATGATCACCAGGATTGACCCAAGGTAGAGCCCCCAGAGGCTTTTCCCATACTCTGGCTTTCTGGGTTTTCGTTTGATCTCAACTTCCTCTTCCATTATGGATTCCTCCTCCTAATTCTATCTTCAAGCTGGTATAAAATATTTGGCTGACACCCACTTTACATGAAATAAACTTATTAAATGTCCGGTACAATAGAGTACCATGATTTCAAGGGACCATCCACGCTACCATTCACTTATGCAGAGAGAGAAAATAACAGATGCCTGGCGAAGGGGCATACTTGCAGATTCAGGGATGATCGCCCATGGAAGGGGTGAGGCCTTTGATTACCTGCTGGGTGAAGAGACAACAGAACCTGCCAGAAAGGCCATTAAAGCAGCGGCGGCAGCTCTTATCCTTGCAGAGAACCCAGTGATTTCAGTTAACGGCAACACTGCGGCCCTTGTCCCTGCGGAGGTTGTGGAACTTGCAGGGGAGATTGGAGGAAAAATCGAGATAAACCTCTTCCACAGGACAGAGAAAAGGGTGAAACTCATAGAGGAAGTCCTGAAGGAACATGGGGCATCAGAGGTCCTTGGAACCGGTGAACTCATGCACATAGATGGTATAATGAGCCCAAGGGCAACAGCAAGCCCTGAAGGTATATACAGCGCCGATACAGTCCTTGTACCCCTTGAGGATGGTGATAGAACCGAGATACTGAGAAAATCCGGAAAAACCGTTATAACCGTGGACCTCAACCCCCTCTCACGCACATCGAGGAGGGCAACTATAAGTATAACAGATAACATTGTAAGGGCTGTGCCTGCCCTGATAGATGCTGTAAGGGAACTCAGGGGCAAATCAAGGGAGGAACTTGAGGGGATCCTCAGGGAATTTGACAACACAGAAAACCTGAGGGAAACCATAAAATTGCTTGATATAAGGCGTTACAATCCAGAGATTGAGTCTTAACAAGAATAAATCAGAGTGTGTAAGTATGGTGGTTATTGGAGTTTCAGGGATGCCAGGAGCAGGTAAGGGTGTCGTATCAAGGGTCGCCGAGTCCATGGGATTCCAGGTTATAAGGATGGGTGACGTTATAAGGGATGAAGCCAGAAAACGCGGTGAGGAACCAGGTGAAACGGCTGTCCGCCTCAGGGAGGAATACGGTGAATACGTTGTTGCCGAGAAGTGTGTTGAGAGGATACAGAAGGCAAAATCCGAGAGGTTCCTTATAGAGGGCATAAGAAGCCCCCATGAGGTCGAGATATTCAGGGAGAACTTCCCTGGATTCAGGGTGATATCTGTATTCTCAACACGAAAGACAAGATTCAAACGCCTCAAAAAGCGCAGAAGAGAGGATGATTCATCAAGTTACCGTGAATTCATTGAAAGGGATGAAAGGGAACTTGGATTCGGAATAGGAAATGTAATAGCAACCTCAGATTACATGATAGTCAATGAGGGCCCCATCTGGAAGATAAAAAACCAGACAAAAAAGATACTGAGAAAACTATGCGAGGAGAGGAGATGATGGATGCTGTGAGGGTTAAGGTTCCGGTGCGAGCAACAGAGGACCCTGAAAAGGTCAGGGAGGCCGTTATGAACGTATTTCCAGACCTTGAAATTGAGAGCGATGGAGATTTCCTGAAGGGCGAAGGCAATACTGAGAGTCTCAGTGAACTCAGGGAGGCCCTTGAGAGGCGAAAGATACGGTTAACCGCCCGGGGAATCCTGCTTAAGAACATGAGGGGCAAATCAACCCGCATTTATATAAACAAGCAGGCAGCCCTCATAGGACGTGTCAATGTACTTGAGGAACCCATCACACCCCTTGGAGATATAATGGTCGAGATTGAATCAGATGATCTGCTGGGGATCATTGACTGGCTTGCACCTGATGTATCTGGAGAGATAGACGAAAGTTTGGATTAAAAATAAACTAGTTCTTATCAACAAGCACAGCCCTCTTTATATCCAGGAATCCATTATCAAAGAACCACTTCTTTTCATATTCAATTATCTCAAGTCTCTTCTTAAATATTGGGCCATCAAGGACTAGAGTCTCTGCCTCACCCCCCTCAAAGGCAGGGTTTATACCGTACCTCTCACTGAGATCAGCGAGTTCAGAGATCATTCTCCTGTCAACAATCCTCCCGAGCCATGACTCATCCAGGCCCTCGGCTGCAACCGCGGTCACCATGACCCTGAACCCAAGGTCAACAACCTCCTCCATATAATCAATGGGGTCCCTGTGCCAGAGTGGTGCCACCGACTTAAGGCCAAGCCTCCTGCAGACCTCATCTATCCTTGACCTCTGATACTCAGAGTAGAGTGCCCCTGAGTAAACCGCATCTACACCCCTCTCCTTCAGCATGGAAAGGGTCTCTGCAAGGTCCTCAACCTCCTTTTCCTCAACACCCTCAGTCCTGGATTCAATGAGGGGTATTCCAAGGGCCTCTGCAAGTAGGGATGTGAGTTTGATGTTTGGCACATGGTACATGTGGGACTCGGGGTTATCTGATACCATGGAAACCAGAAATCGGACCTCAGACTCCTGGAGTGCATGGTAGAGGGCCATTGTACTGTCCTTACCTCCTGAATATAGAACTGCAGATCTCATGTTTCACCCCTGTATTTCTTGTAAATCTTCCTGAAGAAACCCATGATGGAATCTATGAAAACACCTGCAAGGCCCGTCAGCACACCAAGAACCCCACAGAAAAGCACTATATTGGACTTAGCCGGTAAAGACCTCCTGAGTTCAGCCACCTTCTCCTCCGCGGGACCTCTGACCCCTGTTACAACGATGTCCCTGGCCTCAAGGTAGGAGACGACTTCATCGACATTTGCTGGTTTCACCTCCACCACCATTTTGACCGTGCTGTACCTCGTGTTTATGCCTCCAGTGTACATGAGCCACTCTGCAAGGTTCTCAAGGGCATTCACAGGGTTGTATCCCCTTTTAACCTGCAGGATTATGGTGCCGTTCGTGTAGACCTTCCATGAGGTTATATTGGAGTCTATAACCGCTATTTTATCCTCTATTATTCTTTTACGTTCCTCTGTGAATTTATCTGTCTTTATCACGATCCCCTCAGAGTGGACATCCACAACCCCCTCCTGGGAGGCAAGATCCGCTTTGAGCCTCTCTATATCTGTGCCTGTTGAGACATCCGCGGCTACGGTTTCTGTGGCTTCAGATGTTGAGAGGTATATGCTCCTTGCAATTTCAGGGATCTCATCGTAGACCGGTGAAATAAGGAATGCGCCGCCGACGGTCCCTGCAATGAAGCCTATGAATACCACAAAAAGGAGGTTTTTCCTTCCTATTACTGGAGTCATGAGACCAGCAGAGAATATGAATGCGAGAAGGAGTAAAAATAGGGCCAGCATTACGATTACACTCAGAACATCCATTTTATTCACCGTGAATCCTTTTGGGGGGCTCTTTAATCACTTACAATAGTATCTCAGCTGGCCTTAAATATGTTGTGATTATCCCAGGCAGGTGAATTCCCTCCTTAAAGAGATAGAATACGGATTCTGAGGAACTTCTTCAGGTGAATTCCCTGCTCCCAACAATATGTCCGCCCTCCATGCTGACATAGACCTCCTTAACTGTCCTCCCACCCCTCTGGAGGGGGACAATCCATACCGCCACATCCGTGCCGTTCAGGTTTATTGAGCCCCTGGTGGGCTGGCCTGCGGTGTAGCCCGACTCTGCTGCTATCTGCCTGGCCTCCTCGGCCGTAACATTCTCAGTTGTGTTTGTTCTGTTATCTGTCATGTTAGGTACGCTCACAGGTACCGGCTGTGGCTGTGGTTCGATCTGTGTGGAATCAGATAGACTCACCCGCTCCCCATGATTGAATGAGCTGTATGAGTACACCGTTACAAGGAGCGCTATGATGGCGATGATTGCAAGGGCCTTATACTCCCATCTGAGGTCACTGAACAAGAGAGATCCTCCAGTTTTTGATTGGTCAGGTGAGTTTAGTTATGGTTATTGTGCCGTTCTGGTTCCTCACAGTGTATGTGAATCCTGGGGTCATGTTGGTGGTGGTCACGTTGACCTTGGGTATAAGGTTGAGTCTGATGGTGCTTGACTTATAGAATACTGTAACCTTGCCGTTTCTCACCTCAATTGTGTATGGAAAATCAGAGGTCAATGTGAGGTTAACAGCATACCCGGGGCCATTGGTGTAGGCTGCATTCACTGCACCCACAACACGCTCACCCATCATCCTGGCCTCCCCAAGTTCACCCGCCTGGGTCCTTGAGAGTTCACTGTCCACTATGCTCACCATTCCCGCGATTATGATGAGGGCTATCAGTGTTGCGAATAGGAAGTCTATGCTTAAAACACCAGCGTCATCCATTAAATCACCTTAACTGTAATTGTTTGCCGCAAGACCCAGGAGGTTCTTGTAGGTCGCTGAGAGGCAGAATGGGCATCCAAGTGGGTCGTATATAACATTGTTCCTCACCTTGATGGTTGTTCCGGCGATTCCAAGGAAGTATTCCCTGTCAACCTTTGAGATGTACTGGTTGCCGTTGTGGTCCTCAAGGAGGGGGTCACCTATTATGAAGGTGCTCATCCTGGCGTACTGGGGATCTGCAGAGGATGACCTGTTCTCGAGGCGGTCAAAGAATGATAGGCCATATGGATCCACGAAGTAGTAGGGTCTTGGTGTTATGTTGCTGGGGTTGTCGGTCCCGTTGAGGCAGTACCAGAGGTTCTGGAGTCTTCCGTTACTGTCGACGCTCTCATTGAGCCTGTAGTCTGCATATGTACCGTTACTTGCATAGTAGGGGTACTTGTAGATCACGTTACTTGCACGGAACTTGGTGTTTATCCATATGTAGGGGTCCTCTATACCCTCGAGGCTCACATAGGATGAAACCTGTGGCAGCCGGAACTCATAGACCTGGTCCTTCTGGACAACCTTCACAGGTATGCCGCCGCGTATCTCCACTGAGAACCCGAAGGGGTCATTCTGTGTTATTGTAACGTCTGATGTGGTGAATGTGGCGTTGGTGTAATTGGTTATGGGTATATTGTTGATGTAGATCTGGCGGCCTGTCTGCCTTTCAAGCTCCTGTGAGGTGTTTATTACGTTGTCGTTTATGGCATCAACGATGTTCCTTGTTATGTTGGCCTTGCTGGTGCCGGCCGGGAAGAACTCGGCGTTATCTATAACGTTCCTTGATGCATTGTATGCCGCGTTACGCCCTGCATCCGCCGCAGCCTTCTCAACGGTCGAGTATATTGAGCCAACCACCGTTACGGTGACATCTCCACCCATTGTAAGGGCTGCCAGCATGTTGGCCTCATTGGCTATGCTTCCATAGGATATGGCGATTACAATAACCGGTATGAAGAGGAGTACTGCAAGTGGTGTGAATGCGTATCCATCCTCGTCACGGATTATGCTCATATCTAACTCCTCCACAGTGTTAGTCTAACAGGCAATGAATTGGGTATGTCCCCTGTGTAAAGGGCCTCGGTCCTTATAAGTGATGGGTCTATATTGTAGCCTGATGCCTGGAGCATTTCTATGAGCTCCTGACGTGCAAGGGCCTGGGCCGTGTATGCGTCATTGGCATATTCTGTGGCCCACATGTTTGCAAGGAATTTCGGGTATATGACAGCGACACGTGTACCTGAGTATATCTCAGCGTTGGAGTCCCCTGACTCCCAGCCCTGGCCTGAATTTATGGTGACACGTATATCATAGGTCCCTGGCCTTGCACTGTAGTTTCCAGGGTTCCCCCCTGTTGTGAATATCCTGCTTCCTGCAACATCAATGGCCCCTATATCCAGTGAGAAGGGCACAGGGCCATTGTAGAGCTGGGTCCAGGCGCTCGTTGAGTTTTTAACCTCAACCCTGATGGTTTTGGTATCAAGTCCTGCCCCCACGAAGAGCAGGACCTTCTTGGCATCTGATCCAATGGCAAACTGCCTTACAGGTGCTGACACATTGGTTGAGTTCTGGTAGCTTGCAAAGGGGTAGTTGTTCCACTGGATGGGTAGTGATGTGTAGGAGACAGTGGAGTAACAGTCAACAAGGCCCACCAGGTCGTAGTCCTGTCCAGGGACGTTGTCCCATATTGTAACCCTGACCTTATTTGTCCGACCGGCCCTCAGGTAATCCCTGATGTATATTATACCTGGCACGTTACCGTAACCGTCACTCACAGTACTGTAGGTTACACCGCCATAGTTGAATGAACAGAATGCCACGTTCCATGCGGTACCATTCCATACCTCCACGAGGGCATTGTCAACACCACCGTATGGGTTGACAACTGTGTAGGCATCGAGTATCCTTGAACCTGCTGGTATTGGAATGTCCTGCGTGACGCTTACCGCACATCCATCTGCGCTACCCCCATTAACGTTATCAATTACGAATGGCAGACCATCAGAGTATGAATGGTTCTGTCTCACCATACTGTTCCATGCTATCACCCGCCTCGTGTTGAGGTTGGTAACCGTACCTGTGTTGAGGTCATATATACGGCCGTAACCCATGGTCCCATTGTTGTCCAGCCTTGTTAAGCTGGGTACTGCGAGACCAGCAGCGTCATTGAAGGGGTATGTACGGGTAATGATACCCTTAGGCACCTTTATCGTGTTTGTATAGTTGGCTATTACTGAGAACCATGGAAGATCGTAATCCCTGGTTCCCGTTGTGGTCATGTTGGTGAACTGGACATAGAACCTGTTTGAGCCGCCCACCAGTGACGTTATGTTTCCCTGATAATTGTACATGAGTTCCCTTGTTGTTCCAGGTCTGAGGTTAAGGAAGGTGAAGCTATTGTTACTGACAACATGGGGAACATTGTTTATCACCACCCTTGCCCCGTATGATGATCTGTTCTGCCGGTTACATGAACCAAGAAGGAACCTACCCCAGTGAATGTTACTTGATGGGACCGAGAAGGTGATGTTCCTGGGTGCGGTCTGGTATCCCCAGTAGGGTCTTGAGTAAAGATTGTTCCAGAAATTGGAAAGCCAGTTGTGGAAGTTCCATACGGTTGTTGTGGAGTTTATCTCCTGGTCCTCCAGTGTAACCTCCTCCATCTTGTACCATGCACGTCCAAGCCAGCCCTCCTCAGGACCTGAAATCACGATGGCCCTGGATGCTGTGTCCCTTGAGACCATTATGCCACTGTCATTCCTGAGAGTCGGGTACGGGCCCATCTTGAACTCATACCCAACGCCTGGTGGTAGTAACGATCTCAGCTCAGACCTTATCAGGTTCTCGGCACCTGCAGTGTTGTTCCTGGAGTACATGGCGGCTGCAGAGTAGAGTGTCCCGTCCTGTCTCATGACATCCAGGGCGTCCGCTGCCAGGGCCTCAAGGTGCTGGTGGTCTGACCCCATATAACTTGGAAGTGCAAAGTATGTCACAATTGATGCTGTGAATATGAATACGACAACCAGTGCCAGGACGGCGTCGGTTGTGAATATAAATCCTCCCTCATCATCACCGAAATCACGGATCATAACTGATCACCTGAATTATCATTTTAGCCAGAGATACAGGACAAATTTTGCGGGCCTTAACCTCACATTATCGAGTGTTATCTGATCTGCGGGGGTTCCCTTGGGTGCTGCAAGGATGTAGACATCCATCGATGCCCCAGGGTTACTCTGGGTTCTCACACTCAGTATGTTATCCCTGAACGTTGTGTTATTGTAGAGGTAGGTCTCATTTATCTGTTTCTTGATCTCCGTGATGTGCCTGTTTATCTCATTGGGGGGTACAACACGGTTGTTGTTAACATCAACAAATGCTGAATTGTATCCCCTGTTAACTACAAGGACCCAGTAGTCGTAGATTCTAAGATATGCATCATTGGTTGGGAAGTTGGTTGTGTAGGTCCTTGGCTGCCCCGCATCCCTTATGAGACCCTCTATTGAACCCACACGCTCAACCTTGGTGGTGAGGACGTAACGCTCAACCCTCGCAATGTCAGGGGCACTTGTGTTGAGTGTTCCAAGTGTCCTGACGGTGAGGCCCTCGGTGGTGCTTATGTTGATGTAGTAGCCATACTCGGGGCCCACAAGTTCCCCCATGTTGGTTGTGTTTATCCCCGCTATCTTTGCAGGGGAGAGGTAGTTCTTCTGGGGCATGTTCCGTATTGGATCATATCTTGCAAGACCTATACTCTGGGGATCGCCCCTCTGCTCCCAGTCCACAGGTACTCCTGAGGTTTCAACCAACGCATCTGCTATATCCGATGCCTGGCGGTCAAGGGCGCTCTGATAGATTGTGCTCTGTGTTAAATACATTATGTTGTCCATATCAGCGGCAAGCATTCCCAGCATGATGGTTAATGGTATTAGAGCCAGAAGTATGTCAAGTGAAAATGCAAAGCCCCTCTTATCAGCCAGTATACCCCTCAATTTTATCCCCTTCTCTTTATATGTGGTTATTTATGCCGGGAATGTTATATATACTTGATCATTCATATATGATTAGGAGGGTGATATATAATGGATTTCAGGGGTCAGGTGTCAGCAGAATTCCTTTTGATCATTTCATTCATAGTGATAATCGTGCTCGTTTTCTCGTCAATTGCAGGACCCCAGTCACAGGAGAACAGTATAGCCACTGCTGCAAGGGAGGGTGCCTCATCTGCGGTTGCTGAAATTGCATACACCAATGTATCCATGAAACCTATAAAGGTCACGAAGACAACCATAAAAGGTGGAAGCAACAGAACCATAACTCTGTACTTTGACACGCCCATTCCCTCAAATTACAGGGCATTAGTGATAAACAGGACCGTAGAGTCCCTCTTAGGTCTCAGCGGGGTGAAACCTGTTAACAGCACCACCGTCAGGCTGGGGGATAAGACATACACGGTACAGATCTAGAAAACTGTTCCCAGTTAATTACATTTATTTATTCCCGGTTACACCCACTGTACACAGATCTAGAAAAAAATTAATTTATTTATTTTCCTGTTACGCCCCTTCCACACCGGTTATCCTAACAGGCCTGTTACCCCTCATGCTCATGACGGACCCCTCAACTGCAAGCTTCACCGTGTCCCCGACCTTCACATCAAAGACGCCATTCTCAACGATGTAGACGTCCGGTTTAACGTTGCTCCTTATATCATAGTCAACCCTGACATAGGATGTGTTTTCACCGGTCTCTATAACCTCACCGAAGGTGTAGTCGCGCACATATCTTATTCTGAATATAAGGAAAACCACAGCAACGGCCAGCACAGCGAAGAGGAGTGTTGTGAGGGCAGGGAAAAATACAAATGGGAAGGCCATTGTGAGGGCAGAATTACCTGATACAAAGATTATAACGACCCCAACAGCCACGTACATCAGAAAGAAGTCCCTGTAGGCCTCAAAGTCCCCCGGGTACATGACCCTTATCTGGCGGTAGAGTATGTAAAGGAGGAGTCCCAGTAGTATAAGTGCAGCCGGCATGAATATCAGGAAGGATATGAAATTGAAGACGTATATTATCGAGAGCACAATGAATCCAGAGGCTGTCAGCTGAAGTTTAAGGACCGCATTTTCCTTCTCTGCCGGGTCAAAACGCCCTGTCCTGATGATTATTGGGGCGTCGTCTTCAGGTATCTTGATGTCATGGTTCCTTGCCTCCTCGAGGATTTCCTGAACCTCCTCATCCTGCTGGGCTGGAATACGCTCCCCTATTGACTCAGCCCTGTCCCTGATCCTTTTCCTAACGTCGTCAACATCAACCTCTGAGATTCCCTTCCGGAGATCAGAGGTCATGCTTCTTATCTTAGATGGAAGCCTTATGATTCCAAAGATTGCCGATCCAATGAGTGTGAATAGAGTTATCACTGCACTGCCGAGTCTTGAGAAGAAACTCATATGAAATCCCTCCTAGGTCCTTGTTATGTTTGTTATGAGTACAGTTGTGGAGTTAAGTGGCCACTGAACCACCGCGCGGTACCATCCCCTCTGAACATTCACTGACTGTGATGTGAGGTTGTACTGTGTGGGGGCTGTTATATTTGACCCTGTACCGTTACTGTAGGTAACCATGAATATCACGCTGTTATTGGCAAAGATGAGTGTACCGTCAACGGGTATGTAGAAACTCACGGTCCTCTTTGCCCCTGGACCATTGGAATAGACTATATCAGCTGCATCTGAGAGTGTCTGAACAGCCACCTTCGCATCCGATGCCCGGGATACATCTGTACTCGCCTCTATTGAGCTCCCTATGAGGGGTATGGTCACACCACCAAGCACAAGGAGGACCACAAGTATGAGTAGGAGGTACTCCAGGGAAACCTGTCCCCTGCTATCCATGCAGATCACCTTCAACATTTAATATCTCAACTGATATTGTTTATGTGGAGGGCCTCTTAAATACTTGGCTAAAATACCAGGTCAAATGCCCGGAAGAGTATGACTGCAAGGTCACCCACAAGTAGCGATATGACAAGTCCTATAAATATTGCGGGGGCGAAGGGCAGACCCCTCCTTATACGGAACTCATCACGGATCTTTCCCTCATCTACAAGGTCCCTTAGTGTCTGGATCTCCTCCTCCCTCAGGCCGGCGGCCATTGCAGAAATTACAGGTTCGCCCCTGTAGGTCAGCGTGGATACATCACCTGTCCTTGCAGCGGTCCTGAACCTGTCGGTAAATGATGTGTCATCAAAGTAGTAGTCATCACCCTTCCTGTAGAGTGTGTGGGCGAGTATCATGCCCTCCCTGAGTTCATCCACGTGCATGGTATCCTGGAGGGCCTCCCTTGTGATTGATGTCAGGAGCTTTCTTATAAGCTGTATGGCGGTTATTGAGACCCAGAGTACAACAACGCCACTCACGGTTAACTCGAAGTTCCTGTAGAGGGAGTAGACAATTATAACGGATACTATCACAGCCTTCACCCTGTTGGGTAGGCGTGATATGACCATGGTGAGGAGGTAGATGAGTATGAGTGAGAGCACTATTATCTGGAATGGGAGGAAGTCCGTTACAATGAACGTAAGAGTCACCGCCGATGTGATCACAAGGGCAAGGACCATGTTTGTCTTATACTGTTTGAGGGGCTCCATGAATTCATCCATGAGGTCCCTCCTTGATGTGTAGATTATGAAGAAGACGTATACCAGGAGGAATGGCAATAGGGACAGTATACTGTTTATTATAAGTGTTAATGGAAACGGGTAAGCTGCTGTTACAGGAAAAGCCACCCCTCCCATGGTGTAATCCACAATGGATGGCTGGAATGGTAGAAGAGCCGTGATGGCTGTGAATAACTTGACGTCACCACCGGCCCAGGCACCCATCCTCCAGAGTACGTAGCCCAGGACGAAAATGCCTGCTGTGAAGATGACGGTGTATATGAATATCCAGGGGTCCGCCTCGGTGTAGGCCCTCAGGGCGTTAAAGGCAAGACCGAGGCCAATAACAGGAAACGTGAGGCGGTTGGGTATTAAACCCCTCTTTATATCACTGTATGAGGCATAGAAACATACAATAAGCGCTATGAAAACAGGGATCAGTTCCATGACCATAAAATCACTCCTCTAATGGTAAACATCGTTAAGAGAATCTCATATTTCAGGACTCGTTTTTAATTAATTCTCAGAGTGAGGATATTTAAGTTTTTGTGAACAGATCTCAGAATGTATATCCAGCTTATAAACTAAAGAGTGGATGCATATTGAGGCGGGATAAAAAATCAACCTTTGGACTGATAAGCGCTGATAGGAGAACACTCGTTCTCATGCTTGTAATATTCTCTGCTGGATTTGCCCTGAGGGCCGGTGCGATTGCCACGGTTCAGGGTATATACAGTGAGAGCTACAGCCAGCCATACATGTATGATATGGACTCCTACTATAACCTCAGGCTCGCATCCAACCTCCTTGAACATGGGAACCTCTCAGAGGATGGCTGGGACAGGTACTCATATTACCCGCCAGGTGTACCCCTCGATTACCCGCCACTTCTCGCTTACGTCACCATCCTTGTTTACATGATCCTCTCACCATTAACAGGTTTAACTGACCTGGCATTCTGGCTTCCAGCATTCATAGCCCCCCTTGCAGGTGTACTGGTATTCGCCCTTGCAAGGTCACTTGACTGCGATGAACTATCATCGGCGGCTGCAGGGCTTCTGGCGGTTTCTGTACCCTTCTACTTCATGAGGACTGTACCTGGATTCTATGACACAGACATGTTCAACCTCGTCCTTCCACTGGCCGTGGTACTCTCACTCCAGGTATCTCTTAAGGAGGGTAGCTGGAGGTATGCAGTCCTTGGAGGGGTTTTCATGGCCCTCTATTCAACTGCATGGAATGGCTGGCAGATACTATACTGTCTCATTGTGGTCGCCGTGATCCTCTTCCGGAACTTGAGGCGAAGGGAGCCCATCATACTCCTCCTGGTAAGCACGGCTCTCATTGAGGTCCTTGCTCCCGGCAGCATCATATCGATTCTTTCAGGCGCCCTAAGGATACCTGGAGGTGTGAGTTCCGCATACCCATTCCCGAATCCATACGCCAACATAACGGAGTTACAGAGGCCTGACCTGGCAGATGCAGTGATCGCCCTTGGCCCGGGCCTCCTTCTGGCAGGGATCACAGGTTTCAGGGCCCTCATAAGGGATCACAGGAAAAGTGTGCTGTTACCTCTTCTCTCCCTATGGACAGTGACAGGTGCCGTTTTAATGGTCTGGGGTATAAGGTTTTCTGAAATAGCTGCCGTTCCCCTCCTTGTTACATCGGCACTGTTTCTCAGTGACATCAGAAGGACTGAAATCAGATCTTTGGGTTCCATGAACCTTTCTGACCCACAATTCAGAAGGGTCTTCCATGTGGCTGTGGCTGCCATGGTGGTCCTTCCCTCGTTCCTCATATGCATTGAGAGTTACAGCGCACTGCACCCGAGGGTTAATGATGACCTCATGGCCGCGGCAGATTACATAAGGGAGAACACATCCAGTGGTACGGTGGTGATCTGTAACTGGGTCCACGGCCACTTCTTTGCCTTCATGGCTGAGAGACCTGTAAATTTTGATGGTAGACTTGCCTACATTGAAACCCTCCCCCGGAGGGGTGCTGATTATCCCCTTGATCCCCGGGTTCCGGGGGTTTACAGGGAGTACTGGCAGGACAGGGCGCTTGCAACATCAGACCCTGTGCTTTCATCTGAGATCCTCTCAATGCTTGCATCCTCTGGGGATGATGCCTACCTTGAGGTACTGAAAAATGAAAATGATCCTGCAACTTCAGCCATCATCCTGGGGGACGTTCTGGGTGTTAAAAGGGGTGAACGCGTGAATTACCTCATGGAGAAGTATGGTTTCCATGAAGATGCTGCAGGAAGAATCGCATCCACCCTTAACAGAAAATCAGATTATGTCCTCATAACCTATGATCGCCTCATAGACAAGGGCTACTGGATACTCTACTATGGAAGCTGGAACTTCACAGGAAAAACAGAGGAACCACTCTACTCCACTGGTACCATCACCTCACTTGAACCACTGAGAAGTAGCGACGGCCTTGTATGTGATGGAAGTGTGAAATTCAATGGTGTGAATGTTTCGAGGCTTTACCTTGTTAATGGGACCCCAGGGATTATTGAGGGTGACCCCGATTCAGATATCGTTGCATTCGCACTTCTTGGGAGAAACCGGACCGTTGTTCTCCAGAGGAGGTATGAGGGGTCAATGTTTGTGAGGCTCGTGCTTCTGGGTGATGGTGGGGGTGTATTCAGGGCTGTTATGAGGAGCGGGGATGTCACGGTATGGGAGCCCATCCATGAGGGATAAATAAAGTAAAGGAATCAGGACTCCCTATTTTCAAATGCCGCCTTAAGGAATGATACGAAGAGTGGATGTGCCCTGTTTGGCCTTGATTTGAACTCAGGGTGGAACTGGCATCCCAGGAACCATGGATGGTCCCTGATCTCAACCATCTCAACCAGAAACTCATCGGGTGATGTCCCTGAAATCACAAGGCCCTTCTCCTCAAGTTCATCCCTGAATTCATTGTTCACCTCAAACCGGTGCCTGTGCCTCTCGGTTACAAGTTCCTCCCCGTAGGCCTCATATGCAAGGGTACCCTCCCTGACCCTGCAGTCATAGGAGCCGAGGCGCATGGTTCCACCCATCTTCCTTATCCTCTTCTGCTCCTCCATCATGTCAATCACAGGGTAGGGTGTGTCCTGGTCGAACTCTGTACTGTTGGCGCCCTCCATTCCATTGAGCCTTGCAAATTCTATCACCATGCACTGCATTCCCAGGCATATGCCGAAGATGGGGATCTTCTCCTGAAGGGCGAATCTCACAGCATCGAGTTTCCCTGAGATACCCCTCTCACCGAAGCCGCCAGGGATAAGTATGGAGTCAAGGTGTCTGAGGTCATCCACACTGACGTCATCATCTGCACTTATCCATTCAATTTCAACGCGGATCCCCAGGTGGGCTGCGGCATGCTTCAGGGCCTCCCTTATGCTTATGTAGGAGTCCTCAAGTTCCACATACTTGCCCACTATCCCCACTGTCACCACAGGCTCATCTATCATGAGGGATTCCACGATTCCCTTCCACTCCTCAAGATCCGCCCTTCCCTCAACATCCAGTTCTATCCTCCTCACTATGTATTCGCCGACATTTTCACTGTCAAGGACCAGGGGGACCTCGTATATGGATGATGCGTCCGGGGCGTTTACGACCGCCTCCTCCTCAACGTCACAGAAGTGGGCTATCTTCTTTTTGAGTGATGAGTCTATGGGCATCTCACTGCGACAGATTATCATATCAGGGTTTATACCTGTACTCCTGAGCTCCTTTGTGCTGTGCTGTGTTGGCTTTGTCTTGAATTCTCCCGCAGCCCGCAGATAGGGTACATAGGTTACATGGACGAACATGACATTCTCGTGGCCCTCCTCATTTCTGAGCTGCCTGAGGGCCTCCAGGAATGGCTGTCCCTCTATGTCACCAACGGTTCCGCCAACCTCAACCAGGACGACGTCAGCCCCGCTTTTATCTGCAATCCTCCTTATCATTGCCTTGATCTCATCGGTGATGTGGGGTATTATCTGCACACATGAGCCCAGGTAGTCACCGGACCTCTCCTTGTTGATGACAGAGAGGTAAACCTTACCCGTGGTTATGTTGGCCTCACCGGGGAGGTCTGCGTCCAGAAAACGCTCATAGTGACCCAGGTCAAGGTCCGTCTCCATACCGTCATCGGTAACAAAGACCTCACCGTGCTGGTAGGGGTTGAGGGTCCCCGAGTCCCAGTTGAGATAGGGGTCTATCTTGATGGCTGTCACCGAAAGCCCGTATGATCTCAGTATCCTTCCAATTGATGCTGCTGTTATCCCCTTTCCTATAGAACTTACAACTCCTCCTGTTACAACAATGTACTTGGCCAGATGAACCAACTCCTGATTGGTTGAATAAGATTAATGGATAGTCTATGTGTCTTTGAGTGAATAAGATTAATGGAATAGTGTATGTGCCTCATCGGTATTAAAAATTCGTACCCTGAAGCCGGAATCTAAAGGGTTTTCATGACCTCTATGAGTCTGTGGCCCTCCCCGAGACCCAGTGAACCCTCCCTGACGGAGAATTCATCGTATGATTTTACACCATCAGGTTCAACACCATCACCTGCAAGTATGCAGGGTACAGGGTCAGGTACATGGGTTTTCACCTCTACGGGTGTCGGGTGGTCCGGGAGCACGGATATCCTGCAATCGTATTCTGTCATGGCATCAAGTATCCTTCCCAGTACGAAGTGGTCTATGTTCTCTATCGCCCTTATCTTCTCCTCAACATCACCTGCGTGTCCGGCCTCGTCGGGTGCCTCCACATGGACAAAGAGGAAGTCGTATTCCTCAAGGGCATCTGCCGCGTACCTCCCCTTGGCCCTGTAGTCGGTGTCAAGGTAGCCTGTTGCACCGGGGACATGGATGTTCTCGAGGCCCGCGTATACACCAAGACCCTTTATGAGGTCAACGGCTGTTATTGTGGCGCCCTTCAGACCATATTTTTCACTGAATGGTTCCATTGATGGCCTGGTGCCCTGGCCCCAGAGCCAGATCATGTTTGCCGGTCTCTTTCCCCTGGCCATCCTCTCCTGGTTGACCCTGTGTGACTCAAGGATCTCCCCTGAGCTGAGCATGAGACCCCTTATATGGTCGGCCTCAGGTGACCCCCCTGGGAGGTGATGGTCCACGGGTTCACCCACGATGTCGTGGGGGGGTTCGACTCGCACATCGGCATAACTGGGTCCTGTGATGACAAAGAGGTTCCTGTAGCTCACTCCAGCATAGAATCTTCCAGGGGTTTCAAGGTGGGTGTTGAGGGCATCTATGAGTTCTGCTGCATCATCTGTTTCAATGTGGTCGGCGTTAAAGTCCACTATCCTCTCATTGGCGTTTATCAGGTTGCACCTGAACGCAACATCCTCAGGGGAGAGCTCCACACCTATACTTGCGGCTTCAAGGGGCCCCCTCCCTGTGTAGTAGCGTCTGGGGCTGTAACCCATTATGCTGAGGTTAGCCACATCTGAGCCCGCCTCCATGCCCTCCGGCACCGTCCTGAGGAGTCCGCATGCGCCTTCCTCTGCAAGCTGGTCCATGTTGGGCTTATCCGCAACCTGGAGCGGTGTCCTGCCATCAAGTTCATCAAGGGGATAATCCGCCATTCCATCTCCAACAAGAATAACATACTTCATGATAATCACTGTAGGAATTAAAACATCCAATAACGTAATTCAATTAACATTACTGAAGGGATTAAAAACATTAAAATATTATCTGATCTCTCTGTGCCTTCGCCATATGGTGAGGGTGTCTGTTAGCATAGCCGAGGCTGTCTCCAGGGACCCGGCACCCCTCCCAACGGCTGTAACCTCACCTGCAAGGTCTGTCCTGAGGGTTGCCATGTTGAGTGTCCCGTCAACAGCATAGGGGGACCCCATCCTCACGAGCCTCGGACCCACCTCCAGTGTATCATCTGATATCTCAGCAATGAGCTTTATGAGGTAACCCTCCTGGGCTGCCAGTTCAATGGCCCCCTGGGTTATGCCTGTGATACCCTCCACACTGACATCCCTGAGGGTGCATGGCCTCCCCAGTATTGCATTGGCAAGTATAACCGCCTTGCATGCGGCGTCTGTACCCTCAACATCCTGGGCAGGGTTGGTCTCTGCTATACCAAGCTCCTGTGCCTCAAGGAGGGCCTGCTCATAGGATGAACCCTCTGAGGTCATCCTTGATAGTATGAAGTTTGTGGTTCCGTTCAGTATCCCTATAACCGATTCTATGCTGCAGGATGTGAGGGTCTCCCTTGCAAGGTTTATTATGGGCATGGCCCCGCCAACCGATGCCTCGAACATGAGCTCGGCGCCGGCCTCTGAGGATAGCTCCATTAGTTCAGAGTAGAAGAGCGCCAGGTGCCCCTTATTGGATGTTACAACGTGTTTACCATCCCCTAGGGCCTCTATGAGAAGCGACCTTCCGGGTTCACCGTCCGTTATGCTGGTGGGGGTTGCCTCAACCAGGCAGTCGTATTCAACCTCATCCAGGAGTTCAAGGCCGCTCATACCCTCAACTCCCATGGGGTGTCTGCCGACACCATCCATCTTCTTGTGTCTGAGGATTTCAGCTATATCAAGACCATTTCCATCATGAACTGCCCCGGATGAATCAGCAATCCCGGTAAAGGTTAGCTCCAGACCATACCTTTTCTTGAGGTATTCACCCTTGAGCTGGGCCGCCCTGAGGAATCCCTGACCCACCGCTCCAAGACCAACCAGACATATCCTCACTCTCATCACCCCTAGACCTCTGTTATGAGGAGGAGGTCATGCCTCCTGGCGGCCTCCTGGATCCTCTCAAGGACCATGTCTCTGGTCCCATGTTCGACCTCAACGGTTATCCTGGCTGACTGTCTTTCCCCGGACATTCTGAGTGAAAGGTCAGATACAGAGGCACCCCTGACGCTGTTTATTGCCTCCACAGCTTCATGGAGGTCTCCCTCTGAGATTTCGCCTATGAGTATGCTTGTGAATTTCTCCCTGAGGGGGGCGCCGTCCATCTCGATTATGTTAACACCCCTCTCCTGGAGTTTGCTGATGGCCGCGTCAAGGGTTTCCCTGTCACCCTCCACCGTGAGCTGTACAGGTACCATCGGCCCGTATTCACGGTCCCTCTCATGTATAACCGTCACTATATTGGCACCGGAGCTCCCCAGTGGTTCCAGTACAGATAAAAGCTGACCGGGGGCATCCCTGAGTTCAATCACCAGGTTTAACCGCATCCTTAACACCTACTGGGTCCATTCACCCCTCTCAACAACTATGTTGCCGTCCTCATCCACCGGGGCGTTTCTGAGGATCTTCTCAGGGTCGGTCTTCTCAACCTCATCCTCGCTTGTCCTGTTAAGGTTATCAACGATGTAATATGTTTCCTCAAGTTCAGGGACGTCTTCAAGTGCCCTTGAGAATTCCTCGAGGATCTTCTCAGCCTCTTTCTCTATCTTCATGCAGGATTCCTCCTAGTGTGATGGGTAATCTTGAATGTGAACATATGAGTCTACTATTGATGTGCAGTGATATAAATGCTTAGATTAGAGAAACACAAAATCCGGAGAGGCGAACCCCTCATGGATTCATCTCTGAACGACTCCACCATCATTCATGAGTCTCCTCAGGAAGGACTCATGGTCGAATCCAGGGAGCACCCTCCTTCTAAGTATCCGATCAATGCCTGAACCGTACTGGGCTGCCTTCTTGGGCCTCCTTGCAATGTAATCAGGTACCCCCATCTCAGCCGCCACCTCCCTGAGGATGTGCTTTCTCACCTCATCATCGGGACCCGTTATTTTGAGGCATATGGGGACCCTGAGGGCCAACTCTATAACCTCCAGGTCAAGGAAGGGGACCCTGAGTTCCACCGAGTTTGCCATTGTAACAGCGTCATCACGTTCAAGGTTTACCTGGTATATGTTCTCCAAATCATGCATCAGCGCATCTTCAAGGTTTCCATCCTCAAGTAGCCTCCTGTAGCGGTGGTACCCTGCGAAGAGCTCATCGGCTCCCTGCCCCGAAAACATGACCCTGAAGCCTGCAGCCGACGCCTCCCTGGATGCAAGGTAGAGGGGCATGGCAATGGCGATCTGCATGGGATTGTAAACCTCAATCGCACCGAGGACATGGGGGAGGGCACCCCTCAAAGCCTCCTCTGTAACCTCAATTACCTGGAGGTCCATGTCAAGGTCCTCTGCTGCCCTTGATGCGAATTCAACATCCGGCGATCCCGGTGTGCCCACGGTGTAGAGGGTGATGTCCAGGTATTCACTGAGGAGCACAGCAAGGAGGGTGCTGTCCACACCACCTGAGAATACAAGTGCGGCCTTCCTGAGTCCACGGGTCCTCTTTTTTACCGACTCCCTGATGGCAGATTTCAGGAGACCTTTAAGTTCATGGGGGCTTTCGGTGCATGTTCTGGGCTGGGGGAGTCCCCGCAGCTTCACCACCCTCCCATTTATAATGGCGTGACCCGGTGGAATGCTCTCCACATCCCTCAGGCCTATACTCCACAGGGCCTTTCTCTCAGATGCAAAGGCCTCCCCTGAATGGTAGAGTGGCTTGACACCCACAGGGTCCCTCACCGCCGCAAGGTTCTTTCCATCGGTGTAGATGAAGGCGTAGTCCCCGTCAAGTTCACTGACTGCAAATCGGATTGCATCCTCAAGGTCGCCGCCGTGGCCCTCTATGAGGTCCAGTATGAGGTGGGCATCGCCCCCAGCTGGGATGTCATGACTGTAGATTTCGCCGTTGAAAACCAGGACCCCATCACCTGAAACCGGCTGGGGTCCTCCCACTATTGAGAGGAGGTTGTGGCCCAGTGCAATGTCCTCTGAGGGAGGGGCCTCAAGCACATCCTCCCCCTCACTGGTTTTTATGGTGATCCTGCCGTCATGGTAGAGGCCCCTTGCATCCGGGCCCCTGTGTCCAGTTGTTCTGAGCATCGCGGCGACCTTATCCCTGGCGCCCGCTCCCCTGAACCCTGCTATACCACACATCCATGTCACTCTGGGGGCTTCAGGCCACCTTTTCACCGGCCTCCGGGCCCGGCTTTACTGAGTATATTTCCTCAACAGTCATGAGTATGGCGGATTTTGGTTCAAGTTCTGTCATGACGTTCTGGGCCCATTCAACTACCATGTCAAAGTATTTGCCTGATTTGAAGATTTCAACTGTTCCCTTGAACTGGTATGGGCATTCCCTGGCGTTCTGTGGTATCAGTGCCATCTTTGGGTTTTCATGAAGGTTTCTTATGGTCTTCTTCATGTAGTTGTCTGCAATGAGGATGGTCCTCTCATCCAGTGGCCTTGCGAATCCTATGGGGACCACGTTTGGTGTGCCCTCCTCATCGGCGGTTGCAACAAAAACGAGTTCCTTCTCGATGGCATCCATCATCTCACGACTCATCATATAATATCACCATTTACCTTATTACTCAATGATCAGTAGATAAAGTTAACCCTGTTCTTCAGGATTGTTATGGTGCCCTTGAATACGTTTTAAACCGTTATAATACCTTATATATTTCTATAAAGCATTCAGCTCCTTTCTAATGCCTCCTGAATTGCGCGTGCCCCTTAAGGATTATATGGGCCTGCCACCACGCCATGTTAAATCCCCTCTGGAGAGCCCCCATACCTAAAATAGAATCCCATTAAAATCCAGCTGTAATATTAGGTTCTATATGTGCCTTTCAGCTGGATAAAGGATTGGAAATTGTCATTAAGTCCATGCTGGGAATGGAAAGAGCATATTCATCTATCATGAAAATGAAAAGATTTCATTAAGCCTATTTTAATTTAAAAGGTTCATATAAGGCTTTTTTAGGTCAAATAAACCAAAATATTTATATATAACCTTAAATTCAAGTTTTTAATGTCACAGTGACCCTACCGGGCACTGTGGATTGGAGGCGGTAAAATTTCGGTAAACATGAGACTGGTGTGCATGCTCACTGCATGCATCCTCCTCATGAATACAGCAGGATATGCAGTGGCAGCTGATGATACAGCTTTCGAGAGTGAAGTTGGATGTGAGAAGTCACCGGATCAGTGTTCAAGTTTAAATGAAAGTTACAGTGAAGACATGGTGGACAGTGACGGCACATTGCCTAGCGGGGCCGATCAGCTGAGTGCAGATAACACCGAGCCCCCTGTTTCAGTGGACAGAGAAGTGGATACACCTAATAACACCACAGATAAACCCGAAGTGGCAGATGCAGACATGGCGAACGTCAGTGGCAATTCAGGCAGCCATTTCCAGGCTGCAGGTGATAATTCAGGCGTGAACCATGCAAACACACTTAGCGCTGCAGTTGACCTCAAAAAGTACATTGAAACCTACGGTAAGCTGCCATCAACAGTATCAGTGGGAAGCCAGAAGCTGACGATTGCACAGTTCCTTGACCTGATGCTCAAGGACCTACTTAAAACTGCAGGAAAATCAGCTTCACTTACAGTGCGTTCAGTGAAAGCCGCGCCGAACCCATCAGGGTCAGCGGCGGGGCAGCTCTCAAGGTCAGCCTACATCAAACTCGCAGAGAATGTGCTGAAGTTCATAAACAGTAACGGCAGGGCACCCAACTATGCGAGTTCCAGTATCGGCAGGATATCCTTTGATAACCTCATATACGCGGTTTCAAGGATCCTTGCATTCCATGCTGATAATGGCAGACTCCCCAACTATGTCACGGTGAAGAAGATCAGTGCTGCACCAGCAAGCCCACCATCATCACTTAAGAACAGGCGAGAGAATGACCCATACAGCGGTGAGAGCACCTCCCGGTACCTTTCGGCAACAGCAAACTGCCAGGTGAATGACACGGCAATCAGGTCACTGGCAGCCAGCCTAACCTCAGGTCTCACCAGTGCATGGGATAAGGCAACAGCGATATTCAACTGGGTACGCGACAGCATCAGCTACAGCTTCTACTACAACACAAGGTACGGTGCCACTGGTACACTAAAAACAAGGACAGGTAACTGTGTGGATCATTCACATCTCCTGGTTGCCCTCTTCAGGGCTGCAGGGTTAGCTGCCAGGTACGTCCATGGTACATGCACCTTCACCTCAGGTAACACCTACGGCCATGTCTGGGCCCAGGTACTTGTGGGTGACACCTGGTACGCTGCAGATGCCACGAGTTCAAGAAACAGCCTCGGCGCTGTATCAAGCTGGAACACTGCAACAGCAAAGATTAAGGGAACATACGCAAGTCTTCCCTTCTAGTGGTTTTTAAACCACTATTTTATTCTTTTTTAGTGATATTGAGTCCTAAATTTAAGAATAATTGTTCTGAAGCATCAGTACCTTGCAATAAGCAGACTGTTCACAAAAAAAGATAATGGTTCTCAATAGCATCAGTACCTTGCAATAAGCAGACTGTTCACAAAAAAAGATAATGGTTCTCAATAGCATCAGTACCTTGCAATAAGCAGACTGTTCACAAAAAAAGATAATGGTTCTCAATAGCATCAGTACCT
>NZ_JASFYE010000008.1:0-15187 GCF_030055425.1 Methanothermobacter sp. | reverse complement strand
AGCATCAGTACCTTGCAATAAGCAGACTGTTCACAAAAAAAGATAATGGTTCTCAATAGCATCAGTACCTTGCAATAAGCAGACTGTTCACAAAAAAAGATAATGGTTCTCAATAGCATCAGTACCTTGCAATAAGCAGACTGTTCACTATAACAAAAAGCGAGAGACCCATATCACCCACAGCAACCGCGAACCACAGAGGTACCGAGCCGGTGACAGAAAGCACCGCAAGGGATAGTTTAACAGTAACCGTTAAAGCCGTGTTGATCCTCACTGTGCGGATGGTCCTCCGGCTTAAATCAATGAGTTCATCTATCCTCTCAAGGTCATCCTCCACAAGGGTTATATCGGCTGTTTCAAGTGCCACATCCGACCCCCGGACACCCATTGCTATCCCAACATCTGCAGCTGCAAGGGCCGGTGCATCGTTAACACCATCACCAACCATCGCAACTGGTCCCCCCTTTCTAACCTCATCAATAACCCGCATCTTATCCTCGGGGAGGAGACCCCCATGATAGTTTTCAACTCCAAGCTCCCCTGCAACCTCTGCTGCAACCTCCTCGGTGTCCCCTGTCAGGATCATGACCCTGATTCCCCTATTCCTGAGTTCTGAGATTGTCTTACTGGCTGAGTCCCTGATTTTATCTGTGAGGGTTATCTTTCCTGCTATCCCCTCTGGTCCCTGGAGGTAGACTGTGGTCCCATTACCTGGGCTGGCCCCTACAAGTTCAGGGCTTCCAATGGTGTACTTCACCCCGTTGATGTAGCCTGAAACACCCTTTCCTGGCATGGACTCAAATTCACTGACCTCATCTGTTTCTCCATGGTAGGAGTCAACTATGGCCTCTGCGATGGGGTGCCCTGACCTCCTCTCAAGGGAGGCTGCGATCCTGAGGACATCATCCCTCCTCTCAGGGGGTTCAACCGAGGTGACCCTGGGGGATCCCTCTGTGAGGGTTCCAGTTTTGTCGAAGATTATGTTTCTTACCGAGGCCATGGCCTCCAGGAACTCCGAGCCCTTGATGAGTATGCCCCTTCCTGCAGCGGCGGTCATCCCGGAGACCATTGCAACCGGTGTTGATATGAGGAGTGCGCATGGACATGAGATTACAAGAAGGACAAGGGCCCTGTAGACCCATGTTCCGATGGATCCACCCATTATGATGGGGACTGCTGCCGTTAGAACCGCGAGGGCTATGACAGCTGGGGTGTAGACTGATGCGAAGCGTTCTATGAACCTCTCCCTGCGGGATCTTCTGGTGGCAGCCCTTTTAACGGTTTCAATAACACCTGCAAGCACCGTGTTATCTGCTCCCCTTGTAACCCTGACCTCAAGGTATCCGTCAAGGTTCTGGGTACCTGCAAATACCTCACTGCCCTCCTGGACAGTTACTGGAAAGGATTCCCCTGTTATATTTGACTGGTCCACCTTTGACCTGCCCCTGGTGACGGTTCCGTCGAGTGGGATGGTTTCGCCGGGTTTTATACCTATTATGGACCCAACAGTCACCTCCTCAACCTTAACCATCTTCTCAGCATCACCGAGGACCCTTGCGGTTCTTGGCCTGAGTCTTATGAGTGATTCCACGGATCTGTGGGATCTTCTGTGGGCGTACTCCTCAAGGTACTCTGCAATGTTATACAGAACCGTTACCAGGGCCGCCTCTGTGTAGTCACCAAGCGCAAGGGCACCGGCGACTGCTATGAGTATTAGGAAGTTCACTGTGAAGCGTCCCCTGAGGACTGATCTGATTGCTGAGGGGAATATCCTGTAGCCGGCAGCCGCCACTGCGGCAAGTAGCAGTGGGATTGAGATCAGACTGTCTGTGAAGCTGAGGATAATCCCTGCTGTGAGTAGTGTAACTGATGCTGCGATGACCTGTATATCTCTATCCCCCTCCTCCGGGGAGCATGAGCTGCATTCACATCCCATACAATCACCTGAACATATGAATACACATTCATATGTATTCATATTATATAAGTGTTCCTTAATATCGGTGATGCCGGGGGCGCCAGTAAAAACCTTCAAAAGTCCGGAGGGAAATCAATGAGATAAAAAAAGAGAGGGATTACTTCCTTGCCCTCGCAATCTTTCTTGCAATCACAAGTTCACCGATGGCTATCAGACCGACAAAGAACTTTTCAAGACCACCTGTAGCCCATATGGCCTCGCCAAATGTGGAGTTCCTGATCCTCTCCTCGTATTCCTTAGGCTTGATCCTCTTACCAGTGCGCCTCCTTGTGATGATTGCAGCGGCCTCCATGAGTTCGTCCCAGCTAACACCCTTGAGTTCACTGTTCATGGCCTCGAATATCTTGTAGACCTTGATCTCATAGAGCTGTGAGAGTGTCTCAACGATGTCAAAGGACCTCACAACACCGACAACCCTCCCCTCATCATCCAGTACAGGGACACTAACAAGTTTGTGGTGGGCTGTTTCAAGGACCGCCAGTCGCGCCGGGTCGTTCTCATTGACGTGGACTATCCTCTCAGGGGGCTGCATAATGTCGGATACAAGTTCAACTCCATCCCTGAGTCCCCTCATCACATCAAAACTTGTAACCCATCCAACAAGTTTTCCCTCATCATCCACAACCGGTGTTGTGAATTTCCTCGTCTTCTCCATCTTCAGGGATACATCAACAACCCGGTCCCCAGGGGAGACGACTATAAAATCCTTATCCATTATCTCCTTAACTTTCATCTGACAACCTCTCCAGTTTAAGTGCTGCCACAGGACACTTAGACGAACAGACCTCACAGAGGATACATTTATCTCCATCAACAACAACTTCCCCATCCTCAATCCTTATGGCGCCGGTGGGGCAGTTCTCCTCACATACAAGGCACTCAACACATGCATCCTGATCAACCATGAGTTTACGGGTCTCAATGACAGGTCCGAGTTCCCTTTCAAGTTTTATGGCATCTGAGGGGCACACGTTGACGCAGGCGCCGCAGCCAATGCATATGGATCTATCAACCACTGCAGTTTCCCCCACCCTTATTGCGCCTGTGGGGCAGAACCTCTCACAGGTGCCGCAGGCGGTGCATTTATCTGTAACCTGGATATCCCTCATGCGGAGTGTTCTGTGGGGAATCCTCAGGTATTCAAGGTTGTACGTGACATCCTCATCAATGGTGGCTGTGCTCTCAACAACATTTATGCATCTCACGGGACAGGTCTGGGCACATATTTCACATTTAACACAGTTATCGAGTATTCTGGCAGCCCGTGAGGCAGATGAATCTGTTATGGCGTCAACAGGGCACTCCTCAACGCAGAGGTTGCACCTGACGCACTTGGGTGTTATGTCTATGAATTTATCGCGAACACTGCACCTTCCAAGTTCCACACCGACTTCCTCAGGGCTCTCCTCAAGGTCCATCGACTTCAGTGCAACGTCCCTCTGGAGATCATCAAGTTTCTTTTTAAAGACAATATCCATGATACAACCCCGGTATTTGTTCAATCCTTAAAGAGATTAACATGATCCTCCTCTATTACTTTAAACATGTTCACTTAAATTATTTTCCAGAATCGCCGCGTGTATTCGGATTGACATCCCCCCTGAGGTACCCCTCCAGAACCTCAAGGGCCTCCCTCCCTGGGAGGGACGATGTGGCACCATAGCCCTCTATGCACCTTGATGCCAGGTAGTTTCCAAAGAGACACGATACCTCAAGTCCATGTCCTGAAAGCCATGCATAGAGGAAACCCGCATTGAATGCATCGCCGGCGCCTGTTGTATCCCTGCAGGTGGTCTCAAGTGCCTCAACCATCACCTCAGAGCCATCAAAGGCCCTGACACCCTCAGAGCCCATCTTCATGACAACCACATCCACCCCAAGTTCAGCCGATGCCCTGGCAGGGTCAGTGGATCCTGTCATGAGCTCCAGTTCCCTCCGGTTGACCAGGAGGATGTCTGTCCTCTCAAGGATACCCTCAAGTTCAGATGCGCCCCGTTCTGCATAGAGGTGGCCGGGGTCGAGGCTCACTGTCACGGAGTCATCGATGACCTCCAGGACCTCCCTCTGGACCCTGATACCTGACCCTGCAAAGGATGTGAGGTGCAGTAGCCTGGTTTTCAGTGCATCCTCTCTGACCTCATCCATGCTGAGGGTGTCGTTAACCCCTGGGTCCACGTAGAGTGCCCTGTTTCCCTGGGGGTCAACGAATCCCATGACCCTGCCGCTTCTTCCCTTCCCTGAGACGGCAATGTAATCGGCGACACCCTCACCCTTCAGATTCTCCCTTAGGATGGAGCCCTCCCTGTCACCTGCAACCTTGCCGATGAAGGCCGTCCTCAGGCCGAGCCTCGCAAGGCCTGTTATGGTGTTGGCTGCTGATCCACCGCAGGACTCCACTGCATCACTGACAAAGACCTCCTCATCGGGTCCTGCTATCCTCTCAACCATGTGGAGCTGGTCCATGTTAAGGGCCCCGAGGCCCACTGCATCAAATAACATCAGAGAACACCGTGAAGGTCTATCCTGTGGTCCCCCAGTTTACCATCATAGTTACCCGCTGACACCATCAGGACGCCGTCGTAGCGGCAGACAGCCTCTATACCCGCCCTCATGGCCTCCTCAAGTGCCTCCAGGGACAGGCCATTTATGACGATCTCGGGTATGTACCCGACGCCCTCAGGGACCCTTGACTCATCACCCAGTAGGTCTCTGAGACTTGGACAGTAGGGGTGGTTGGTTGTGGGGCCTATCCAGGGGTAATTGGTCTCGGGCTTGGAGGCGGCCGAGCAGATATCAAAGGGTGTTACAACACCCTCAACCTCACCTATGGCATTTATGGCGGCCCTTCCGGCCTCAAGGACGGTTTCAGGGTCCCTGCACATGTACCAGAAGTTGGCCCCCATAATCGCGTCCCTGTAACCCAGTTTTGATTCAATCTTAAAATCCGGGACCGCTATTGGGATGTTTATCATTTCACGGCCATCAAACTCCTCAATCCACTCATAACCGTCCCCACAATGGCCCACATGCTTCATCATATCCATGTATCCATCAGGGTCCGGTGTGGAATTGTAGAGGGCTGTGAATGGCTTCACCAGTATGTCCTGCCTTATCCTGTAGGAGAGTTCAACCTGGAATTTCTCCAGGTCAGGGAGGGCATAGTAGAACTGTACAGTGGCCCCTGGCCTCCCATCTGGTGTTTCATCAGCTGAGTGGAATGATTCAACGCCACCCTCAACTCTCCCTATAACCGCGCCCGGGGTTGCAGTTGAATCGCAGGCCGCCCTCCTTACGGTTTCCATGTCACGGGCCGTTATGGTGGCCCTCACACACCTTCCGGTGAAGGCCTCTGAGAATGTATCCTCGATTACCGTTCCGTTAATCTCCATAATCAACACCTGAAGATCCATTCAGCCCAGGGACCCTACATCCTCTCCCCTGATCCTCTTCCTGACTGCGAGGCTCTCCTCAACGAGTTCATCGGTATCATCCACGGGTGTGATGATGGGGTAAGAGTCCCTGAATATGTTCTCGAATCTCTCGGCAACCCTGAAGTCCACCCTGAAGGATTCAAGGGCCCTTTCAGGGTCATCTGAGTACGCCTTAACGAATTCCATTACGTAGTTCCTCCCGAACCTTGAGTGAAGGTCCACGAGTGGCAGGAGGGCCCTTGCGTCCTGGGATATGACGGCCACCTCGGCCTCCCTGAGGGCGTACCTGTTACCGTTGAATGAGACAGGTATACCCTTCCCCCTGAGTTCCCTGAGGGGCTCGACATCTGTTATGCTGTCCCCCACATACATGGCCGCCTTCGCTGTTAAACCGAGTTCAGATAGTATCCCCCTGAGGGCGACCCTCTTACCGTCCCCACCAACAGTCCTGACCTCATCAAGGAGCCCCCCTATCCTCATCTGTGGTATTTTCTGGAAGAATATCTCATCCAGGTCCTGGAAGTCCCCATCAATGACTTCCTCCCTGAGTTTCATGAGCATCTCCCTTTCATCATCCCCTATCGGGACGTTGAGGGTGAGGGTGGTGTGGCGGGTGTTCTCAATTGGGAAGCCTGTGCGCCTGCAGAGGGCTTCTATGTAGTGCCTGTAACTTGTGCTTATGATATATGAGGGCATGAGCTGCATGGCAAGCTCGAGGGTCTCCTCCGCCCCTGGTACAAGTTTGAGGGTCTCCTCTGAGAACTCAATGAGCTTCTCATCGGTGACACCGTAGGCCACCAGGAATGGTACTATGAGCTTGAGGGTGTCCCCGGCATTGTAGCCGGGCCTCTTTATCTCATCTGCCAGTATGTCATCAAATTCGCTGACCTTCCTGAAGAACCTGTCACCTTCGGGCATGAAGTGGGCCGCGGCTTCAAATGCGTTGTCGTTCAGTGAAACCGGGCCCTCGCAGTCTGTCACAAAGACCCTATTCAAGGTTATCATCCTCCAGGTTAAGTTTCACCGCGTTAACAGGGCATATCTCCTGGCATTCACCGCAGAGTATGCAGGTGTCATCATCAACCTCCACCTCACCATCCAGTGCCATGGCATCAACGGGGCAGTGGTTGACACAGACACCGCACCTCTGGCAGATGACATGGTCCACCCCCACTGAACCGCTTCTTGGTCCCCTTAGGATTCTGCGCTCAAGGTATATCCTGTCATCAGATGCCCTGAAGCCCTCCTCTGTTATTTCAACCGCATCAACGGGGCAGACTCCCCTGCAGCGACCGCAGAAGACGCATCCATCCTTTATCTCAACAGGGGCTGGTGTTACAGGTTCTATAACTCCAACCGGGCACTCTGTGACGCACAGTCCGCACCCGATGCACCTATCCTCAAGGACCCTTATACTTCTCTTTGGCTTTGTGAAGTCCACTATATGGTTGAGTTCAAGGATTTCAAGGTCCGAGTCGACGAGTTCCTCTATTCCGTCCCTTATCTCATCTGTGACATCCACCCTGAACTCGGGTTCATCCCTGGTGAACCTCCTTTTCACGCTCCTCAGGACCGAGTCTATCCTGCCAAGGTTCCTCACCAGTTTCTCTGATTCCCTCTCAAGGATCTCCCCTGCTATCTCCATGTTATTGAGTTTTGAGAAGTTCTCGTAGGCCCTTTTTCTGGATGAGTACTTTATGGCTGCTGATGGGCAGACGTCCATGCACTCCTCGCACCTTGCACAGTATGATGGGTCTATGTAGGGGAGTTTGTTGATCTTACCCACCTTTATGGCGCCCCTGGATGGGCAGACCCTGGTGCAGGTCATGCATCCTATGCAGTCCCTCTGGTTAACCACAACTGCCTTTCCACCCACCACGGATCGTGGCAGGATTTCGCCGTATTTTATGGCCTCTGTGGGGCATGCCCTTGCACAGTAGCCGCACCTGACGCATTTATCCTCGTCTATCTCACTGTGAACACCGGTCTCCCCTGATGAAGTCAGGTGTATTGCCCCTGTCCTGCAGGCAGATACACAGGCACCGCATCCACGGCATATACGGGGGTTTATCACAGGGACATTCTCCCTTATGGGCTCCCCGAGGATTGTCTTCATCTTTATGGCGTCGTAGGGGCAGGCCTCCCTGCAGAGGACGCAGCCGAAGCAGCGGTCATCTATCTCAACCTCCCCTGTGTCCGGGTCCATGTGCACGGCATCCACGGGGCATACCTTCAGGCAGGGTTTATCAGGGCAACTCCTGCATTTCTCATGGTCGATTTCATAGTCAACGTCAACTTCCCTGAGGGGCTTTACGGGTTTTGCTGCAGCTGGAATGTTATCATCTCCTCATCACTTTACAGGAAGCGCCGCAACTTATTATGATCCTAATGTTATCATCTCCTCATCACTTTACAGGAAGCGCCGCAACTTATTATGATCCTAATGTTATCATCTCCTCATCACTTTACAGGAAGCGCCGCCGGTTTTATGGTGATCTTTATTACCTCTTCCCCATTGGATTCATCAATGAGGAACCTTGCAACGTAGTAGCCGGCAACACCGAACGGGCAGGTCTGGTAGCATGTGCTGCACCTGAGGCACTTTTCAGGGTCCCGCACGACCCCCTCCTCCTCCGAGTAGGTTATGGCGCCTGATGGGCACTCCTCGACGCATAATCTGCACTGAACACACTTCTCGGGGCTCCAGGTTATTATCCTCATCTTGAGGCGATCCGTTATCATCTCGAGGATGTCCCTGGTGATCTCCTCATCGGGTAAAACCTCAAGGGCCCTTTCAAGGAGTGGTCTGAGTGGGTGGTTCATCCTGTAGACCTCACCGGCCCCGAGTTTCTTTATATCCTCACTGCGCTCCTCAATGGCCGCCTCCAGTTCATTGACAGCCAGGTTTATAACCATCTTCTGCTCCTCAACGTATGCCACGTGTATCCTCTTGAGGGCGCCCTTCACGGGGCACTTCTCGAGGCAGTCCCCGCATGCTATGCACCGGCTCTGGTCAATCTCGACCCTGCCGTCCTCCTCAACGATTGCGTCAACCGGGCAGGCCTTCAGGCATTTCTTGCAGCGTATGCAGAGGTAATCGTCTATCACGTAGAGCTTCTCGGAGGGTACGATTGTGAACTCTTCCCTTATGAGGTGGTTTTCACCGCATTCTATGGTCTTGGGGTCGGTGGGGCAGACCTCGGCGCAGAATCCGCACCTGATACATGCCCCCCGCACTATTACAGGGTAGGTGAGACCCTCCTCCTCAGAGGTATCAGTATCCCGGACCAGTTTTATGGCGCCAGGGGCAGGGCATGCTGTGGTGCAGGCTCCGCAGCCTATACAGTACTCCTTATGTACTGTGGGGAAATCCCTGAACCTTTCAGGTTTTTCAAGGATCTCGTGTTCTGTATGTGCATTTGCAAATTTCTCTGCCCATGATTTACGGGCAAACTCGTAGAGGTACCATATTACAGAGGACATAGGACATCAACATGATCAATTTTTTAGAGGAGTATCTCCCTCTTTCCCCCATCTTCGTCCAGGACCACGACCCTCTCTGCACATGCTATGCATGGGTCTGCACTGGCATAGGTTGCAACGGCATCTGCAACGGTTGCAACGTCCCGTAGCATGTACTTTGCACAGGCATCGATGTTCATGATGCTGGGGGTCCTTATGGAGATGTTCTTTATGAGGTTGCCGTTGGTCTCAATCATGTAGGCCACCTCGCCACGGGGTGCCTCGTTTCTCCACTCCCCGTAGCCGGCCTTCACATCCACCTTCCTCCTCACAGGGCCGGATGGGATATTGTCTATCACCTGCTTTATGAGATCAATTGAGACCCTTATCTCATCGAAGCGGTTCATGACCCTTGCAAAGTTGTCCCCCTCGTCCCTCCAGATTGTCCTGAAGTCCAGGTGGTCCCTGTAGGTGGGGTGGTCCTCCCTGAAGTCATACCTTATACCTGAGGCCCTTCCTATGGGTCCCACTGCCCGGGCCTTCTCTGCCTCCTCCTGGCTCATGTAACCCACGTCCCTTGACCTGAGCCCTATGAGTGGTCCGTGCTCGAACATTTCAACGTAACGGTCGAATTCCCTTTCAAGGTCCACTATGATACCCCTTATCCTTGAGAGGTGATCCTCTGAGGCGTCCATCCTCACACCCCCCACAACGTTCCAGCCCATGTTGACACGGTTACCGGTGAGTAACTCGATGGCATCCATGACAGGCTCCCTCAGGGCCAGCATGTACATGAACATGGTCTCATGGTCAAGGGCCTTGAAGTAGGTTGAATTTGCAATGAGGTGACTCTGTATCCTGTCAAGTTCGTTTGTCAGGGCGCGGAGGAACTGGGCCCTTGGCGGGGCCTCCACCTCAGAGATGGCCTCGAAGGCCTCTGCAAAGGTCTGTGTGTGTATGTATGAGCATATCCCGCAGACCCGCTCAGAGAGGTATATGGCCTTCTGCCAGGTCTTGTTCCTCATGACCCTCTCTATTCCCCTGTGAACGTATCCGTACTCTATCTCGGCCTTAAGAACCTTCTCACCCCTGGTCTTCACCTTGAGCCTTATTGGCTCCTTGTAGCCGGGGTGCATTGGTCCAAGTGGCAGTATCATCTCTTCCTCCCCCTCTCTGCTATTGCATCCGGTGCCACCGATAGTATGGCCTCAAGTATCTCGGAGGGCCTTGGAGGGCAACCAGGGACCTCGGCGTCCACCGGTATGAAGTCGGAGACCGGCGCATAGACGCTCCCGCCCTCCTGGTTGAATACGTCCCCTGAGATGGGGCAGTTGCCCAGGGCCACCACTATCTTTGGCTCAGGTGCCTTGCTGTATATCCTCTGAAGCTTCTCCCTCCACTGCTCTGTAACGGCACCGGTCACCAGTATCACATCAGCCTCCCTGGGGTTCTGGTGGACGTATATACCGTACTGTTCGAGGTCATATCTGGGTGAGAGGAGTGCAAGGACCTCTATGTCGCAGCCATTGCACCCCCCTGTGTTCACAAGACACACATGGATTGATGTTTTCCTCAGAATACTTTTAAGGGCATCCAACATTTCTTTACCTCTACATCTACTCTTTTATGATCACGCTAATCTTAAGGGCATCCAGCACCTCTTTACCTCTTCTATGATCATGCTAAGCTTCAGAGCGGAGTATCTCATGGAGCCTCCTCTTCCCCTCGGCAAGGGCCTCCTGGTATTCGATTCCCGCCAGGATCATCTCGGTTATCTCATCCTTGAGTGTTTCCGCATCTTCAGCATCCACGATCTCCATAACATCCACGAGCCAGCAGAGCTGGAGGTCACTGTGCAGCCTCTCCTTTATGCACCTTGGCCTTGCAGACTCGAATCTGGGGTGGAGGGCCTCAAGGCTGGACATGTCTAGTTTATCCATGAGTATCTCCTGGAACTCCTCCAGGTCAATTTCAAGGTCCCTGGAGAGTGGCTTCACAACATCCTCCTGCCACCGGTAACTTTCAATTATCCTCCTCTTCATGAGCCTCATGAGTTCTCCTTCATCCATAACTACCACCCCGGGGTCCCGGCCAGGAGCCATATTATGAATGCCGCCGCAGCCCCAGTGACCGTCTCGTATCTACCATACCCTGGCCTCATACCGGCGACCATGGCCACCATGAAGAACCCCGCCGTCCTTAAAAGGGGGGTGAAGGGTGCCAGGGCCGCATTAACAAGCACAGCCCACCCCACGAGGGCCACTATAAGTGCCAGTGGGTCTATTTTTTCCTTCACAAATGGCTCCCTGTACTTCCTGTAACTTAAGAGTAAACCGATTACCGAGCCAGCGATAAAGGAAACCGTGTATACCAGGTACATTTCATACAATGTTATCACCAGTGAATTTGATTATACCGGTCTGTAGAGGACCAGGAATGAAATTATGAAGAGTGCCAGTACCGCGAAGAACGCAACCCTTTCAAGTTCCTCTGAGAGTTCAGAGAACCTTTCACTGCCAGACATGAGCAGGAGAACCATGAATATTGCTGCAAGAACTGTGACCGGTATTACAGATATCCTCTGCATGATGGCTGCAAGCAGGCTCACGATTATTACTCCACCTGCAACAAGTGCCGTGAGTACCGTTAGACCTTTCTCCATTAAATCCCCTCTCTAAAATTACTATCACATTACAAGCATAAGAATGATGGACCCTGCTATACCTAAAAATGCCAGGATGACCTGTATGGCCACAGAGTGGTTTGGGTTCAGCATGGGCGTTGTTGCGTTTATGAATGCCGTCACCGCCGTGATTATCACCATTCCCAGGATGTAGAGCGGCAGGCTGAGTCCCCCCACGAATACCGTGAGGAATATCCAGAGGAGCATGTACCATGCTATGGACTCCGAGATCATCAGGTAGCCCCTGAGGACCCCGAAGTGCTCTGTCTCATAACCTGATATTATGTCCTTACCCTTGGTTATGGAGAATGGTGAGTAGGGTGCCTTTGAGAGTATGAGGACAAAGAACATCATGGCCGCCAGTGGGAGCTTGAGTATGAGTGGCCCGTGGATGCTCTGGTAGCCTATGATGTCCGATATTATCATCGTCCTGGTCTCCAGGTATATGATGGCGAGCACCGCGAAGAGTGGCAGCTCGGCTGCAGCAGAGAACACTGCACGGACACAGCTGAGCTTACCGTAGGGTGAACCAGATGATGATCCTGCATTGTGCTCAACGATCTTGTGGAGGGCGTATATCCCGAAGAAAAGCAGGAGTGACCCCTCAAGCACGGGTCCCACGATAACCGCGCTCACCCATATACCGCAGAGTGTCGCCGCTATCGCCACATAGAATGGCATGGCAGCCGTCCGGGGGAACGATGACTCCTTTATGTAGAACTTGAGGGTGTGGAGGAGGTGCTGTATAACAGGGGGGCCTGGCCTCCTCTGTATCCTCGCCATCACCTTCCTCTGGAACCCCAGAAGCAGGCTCCCCACCAGAAATGCTATTGTAATGTTAACTATGATGTTTCCCATCAGATTCATTTCATCACCGCAACGTATGGTTCCATGATCATCAGTACCCTATGAATGGTTCGTTAACCCTCTCATCAGCCTCATCCTTCTCTGGTCTGGCCATGGAGAGTATCCCCACCGAGAGTATGAAGACAGGGATGAGGAATATGGCCACACCATAAACCACCCACGCCGGTGGGTTGAACAGGAGGGCATATATTATCCCGGCTCCTGAGAGTATGAGTGCAGTAAGGCTTCCTGCTTTAAGTTTATTCATGATCTCACCTTCAGAGTGCAACTATCAGTAAAACCTCAATTGCCCTTACAATCACAAGGAGGGAGCTGAGGTGTATTATGAGTATGAATGGCGAACCCGGTGTTCTGAACATCTCAGCCTTGGTTGCATAGAAGGGTGCAACACCGGTCTCACCGATAACCCCCATGAGAAGGAGGATGCTCGCGAAGCTTATCATGGGGTTTCCCCCGAGTTTTGAGAGTTCAAGTAGGCTCAGTGTACCTGATGAACCAAGCACCATGGCCGCACCCCCAAAGAGGGGGAGTGAGGCCATCATGGCTATGAGTCCATACTGGAATGCCGCGTCAAGCACATCCACCTGTCTCACAGCTGAGACTATCCCGATGTTCACTATCCCTATGAGTGCCACGAAGAGTGTGAAGTTGAAGAGGTCACCTGTAACCATCGCACCTGCGGTTGCAAGTCCGCAGACGATTGCAAGGAACCTCCTGATCCTGAACTCGGCGGTGTCAACCTCAACCCTCCGGTTACCCAGTGTCCCGAACTCTGTCTCAACCTGGGTCTCTGTCCGGCTTATGGCTATGAGGAATGTGAATATAAGGACAGATGCAAACATGAAGAGGTTGAATGGTGTGAGGTAGAGCACTATGTCCCCGAAGGGTATCTGACCCAGCAGCTCACCGCCAAGGGATGCTATATCCATCATTCATCACCCCCTGCTTCCATGATCTCCTCCCTTGCAAGGACCCCGATGAGGCCCATCTTGCTCGCCACCTTGATCAGTATACCGCAACCTGAGAGGAATAGTGCGGGGAGCCAGAGCTGTGGTGCTGTGAAGAATATTATGAAACCTGCAAGCCAGAGGCACCAGGTTATACCTGAGACACCCGCTATACCATTCCACTCAGCCACCGGCAGGCCACGGGCCTTTCTGGTTGCAGCGTAGAACAGAACACCTGCACCTGCAACTGCACCCCCAGTGAAACCTGTGAGGAACACGCCGTAGGCTATGAGTACAAGGGCCAGGAAGTTGGGGGCTGTCCTGAAGACCTCAAGTTCCATTGGCACGCGTTCAATTTCCTCCACCTCACCTCGGATCCTCATCTCCCTTGAGATGAGTATCTCTGATATGGCCATTATCTCTGCCAGTTCAACCACGAGCCCGGGGAGTATGAGGGCCTCTGCAAGGTCTGTTCCAACCGCTGCAACGATGACGAGCATTGCTATTCCCACTATATCGGTGATTATGAGTGCGCTGAGGTCGTTCTTCTGGAATGATATCCCGAGGAGCGCTATGAACCCTGCTATGAGTCCCGTGTAGACCGCCGGGACGAAGAGTGAAACTGTGAATTCCGGCACCATCATGGTTTACGCCTCCTCACGGTGAAGTTAAGGGCGACCCATGATGCTATGGTGAATGCCATCATGAGTATGCTTGACTCAAGTACCGTATCAAGGCCCCTTGTGTAGTAGAGTATCTCATCTATGAGGCCCCCTGGGGATGAGTATATTGAGGTCCCGAAGTAGTGGGTCAGGCCCTTGATGGCTATCGCTATCGGTGACAGGTAAGCCGTGATCTTACCCAGGTTAACCTCAAACTGGGGGTACTGGGACTTCACGTCACCGGGTTCCTTGAGCGGAACCCCGCCGCGGTCGTAGGGTGCCAGGGGGTCCTTGCTGTTAATCTGCTCCTGTGGAAGTGGTCTCGGGTAGAGCTGGTTCTCATTCAGTGTTAATGGCACCAAAAAACCCACAAGGAGCACGAGTCCAAGTGAGAATGCAAATAGGCGGGGTATCCTCTTGGGGTTTGCCAGTTCGTTGAGGATTCTTCCAAGGCTCATCCTTCCACCCCCATCTCCTCGAGCCTTATAACGGCCCTGAGGAGTATCAGTGTCATGATTGTTGTGGCCGCGATGAAGGTGAGGAGTGCCAGTGTGTGGTTGTAGGTGAGGAATATGAGTGAAACACCAACCGCCGGTATCTCGGTGTTCAGTATCCTGACTATTGGGTCCCTTACACCGGGACCTGCGACGGTTGCAATGGAGCCTATTATTACAAGTGCGGCCCCTGCATAGAACCATATCTGGGTTTCAAGCAAGTTTCCCACCTCTCACATCCAGTAAGTGAATATCAGACAAGATCCTCACCCCTCGCTACCCTCACATCGGAGTAAACATGAATATCAGACAAGATCCTCACCCCTCGCTACCCTCACATCGGAGTAAACATGAATATCAGACAAGATCCTCACCCCTCGCTACCCTCACATCGGAGTAAACATGAATATCAGACAAGATCCTCACCCCTCGCTACCCTCACATCATTGATTCTCATAACAGCCATGAGCAGTATCACAGTTGATATGGGGTCAAAGAGGGCCGCTGCTGTGGCCACGTCAAGGTATCTGGCCGCCGCGAGGACCATCACAAAGCCCCCCTGAAGCAGAGAGAACATTATTATCTTATCAAGGGGCCTTGGAAGGAGTATGATACCTGCGGCACCTGTGAATATCACGAAAATTCCTGTGTTTGTAAGGTTAA
>NZ_JASFYE010000007.1:45730-94199 GCF_030055425.1 Methanothermobacter sp. | reverse complement strand
GCAATTCTTTATTGCGGCTCTCATGATCGTGATATGTTTTACCATGGTTATGAACCGGGTCAATCACCGCAAGCCTTAATGGTTAAGCTCATGAACCCGCGCCACTGGACAAACCATGGCACACCCAGTACACAGACCCCCACCAAACACAAACAAAATCGAAAAAATTGCAAAGGTGGGACCGTCATTCCATGACAGGTGTCATGTACCGGATAAGTTAATATTATAATATTTGTATTATATAAAGATTGCGGTAAATGGCCATTGATTGACATGGTATTATTATACTAATTTTATATTAATTGGCAGGACCTGACCAAGAAACCTGTAAAGAATGCGTCATAAACAGATATTGCGGCATTTAAAGGTCAGAAAAAACTCCCCACACATATATTCTCATTGAAAGATTCCCATTATAGCACAGCATCCTTATTTAAAACTTTCGATTATCATTAAATAACAAATTATTTTTATAGGACGGATAAAGTTTTAAATGGTGATAAATTATGAAGTTTGGTATCGAATTTGTTCCAAATGAGCCAATAGAAAAGATAGTGAAGCTCGTGAAACTGGCTGAAGACGTGGGCTTCGAATACGCCTGGATCACAGACCACTACAACAACAAGAATGTATACGAGACCCTTGCCCTGATTGCAGAGGGAACAGAAACAATAAAACTCGGCCCAGGTGTCACAAACCCCTACGTGAGAAGCCCTGCAATAACAGCATCAGCCATAGCCACACTTGACGAGCTTTCAAACGGAAGAGCAACTTTAGGTATTGGCCCCGGTGACAAAGCTACCTTCGATGCCCTTGGAATCGAATGGGTTAAACCCGTCTCAACAATAAGAGATGCAATTGCAATGATGAGAACCCTCCTCGCCGGCGAAAAAACAGAAAGCGGTGCCCAGTTAATGGGTGTAAAGGCTGTACAGGAAAAGATACCCATATACATGGGTGCTCAGGGCCCAATGATGCTTAAAACAGCAGGTGAAATATCTGACGGTGCACTCATAAACGCATCAAACCCAAAAGACTTCGAAGCAGCAGTGCCACTCATAAAGGAAGGTGCTGAAGCCGCAGGTAAGAGCCTCGCAGACATTGACGTTGCAGCATACACATGCTGTTCAATCGATGAAGATGCAGCTGCAGCTGCCAACGCAGCAAAAATAGTTGTTGCATTCATCGCAGCAGGATCACCACCACCAGTATTTGAAAGACACGGCCTGCCAGCTGACACCGGTAAAAAATTCGGTGAACTCCTCGGTAAAGGGGACTTTGGTGGAGCAATAGGTGCAGTTGACGACGCACTCATGGAAGCATTCTCAGTTGTAGGTACACCTGACGAATTCATACCAAAAATTGAAGCCCTCGGTGAAATGGGCGTAACACAGTACGTCGCAGGATCACCAATAGGTCCAGATAAAGAAAAATCAATAAAACTCCTGGGAGAAGTTATAGCAAGCTTCTAATCCCAGAAACCTTTTATTTTACTAATTTTAAATTATTCTCTGCCTTAATTCTAAACTATTTTTTACTGGTCTGATTAAATTTAAATAAAAAGTCCTACAATCCATCAACATAAACACTGTTCAGTCACCTTAATTAAATAAACAAAACCACCAGATCACTATAGGATTAAAATGATCAGTAAATTAGCATCCAGGACAAGAAAAAAGGCCCTGAAGAAAATAAAACCAAAAAGTCCAGATGAGCTCTCAGCAAGCTGGATCCAGGAAGATCTATTATACTCAGGCAAGGGAAGGGCCCTTTTTATGATACTTCCCACCATAGGCTGCTCATGGGCCCTATCAGAAACCGGTGGCTGTACAATGTGCAGCTACATCTCTGACTCGTTTCTGGAACCTGTGGATGCAGACGAGATTATCGAAATATTCGAGGGTATCATATCCCGTTACGAACTTGAGGAAAAAACAGCTGTTAAGATATTCACCTCTGGAAGCTTCCTGAACCCTGAAGAGTTCCCCCAGGAGGCAGTGGAGCACATACTAAGCAGACTCAGCGCCCTGGAAAATGTTGAGGAAATAATATTCGAATCCAGGCCCGAGTATATAAACGAGGAAGCTGTTGCAAGATGCTGTGAACTTGCAGCTGATAAGATAGTTGAGATAAGCATTGGACTTGAAACCTGCAATGAAAATACAAGGCTGATGAAGATAAACAAGGGTTTCAGTAACAGTGAATTTGAAAGGGCAGTTAACACCCTCAGTGACCTTAAAGGGGATTTTAACGTCAGATCAAAGGCATACATCCTCGTAAAGCCGATTCTGGTCTCAGAAAAACGGGCTGTGGAGGAAGCCATTTCCACAGCCATTTATGCTGAAAAGGTCGGTGTTGACCGCCTATCCTTCTGCCCATCAACAGTGCACAGGGGGACCCTTATTGAGGACCTCTGGAGAAAGGGCTCCTACAGACCCCCATGGATATGGAGCCTCATTGAAATAATCAACAGGACAAGAGAAAAGGTTTCAGTACCCGCCATAATGGATACATCTGGTTTTGGGACATCCAGAGGTCCCTACAACTGCAAAAAATGTAACAGAGACCTCAAGAATCTCATAATCAGGGCAAACCTTGAGCAGACCCAGGTACCCCCCTATGAATGCGAATGCAGATCACAGTGGCTGGCTGAGTTGAAGTTTTCAGAGACCACCGCATCCACGGATATAAAATACAGTGAATACAGCTAAAATCATGGACTGATGAGCAATGATTGGCATAAGCGCTGATTTTGATCCAGTACACCTCGGCCATGTGAGACTCATAGAGAAGGGTCGCGAAATAGCAGATGAAACCGGTGATGAGGTTGTAATTTACCTCAACAGGGATTTCAGTGCAAACCACGCCCCCTTTTTTGTTCCCTACGAAGCGAGGAAGGAAATGGCCCTTGCAGCAGGGGCTGACAGGGTTGTTCCCATTGATGGACTCCACTACCGCCTGACCCTTGCATATACGGTGCCAATAAGGATAGCCATGATGATAGAGGATGGTGTGGTTGACTATGTTGATGCTGCAAATGTCTCACCTGACCTCATAATCAAAAAGGCGATGGAATTTGCATCAAGGGGCGTGTTCAGTGGTATACCACGCGACCTCCCAAACAGAAACGTAATAAGGTGGTTTGCGGTTAATGAATTCCTTTACAGCAAGTACAGGCGAAAAATGAAGTTCCACATAATCCCGGAACTTACCGTTGATGGCTCAAAAATTTCCGGAAGGGAGATACGACAGGAGATAATTGATAATAACATGGAGATACCTCCCAGTGTCCAGAGTGTTCTGCCAGAATCAACCATCAGAATCCTTGAAAGGGAAATAGAAAAGGGAACCATACCCGGCAGGAGAAACCTTGAGGCTATAATGGAAAGAATGAACAATTTATCCCGCGGGGAACTAATGAAAATAGCCTACCTCAATGCAGACGCCGTCAACTCCATCGTGAGAAACAGGAAATATTACAGAGAGGGTCATATATGGGCCACCTTCCGAAAGGCCGGCTATGGTCCCGTGCTGACGAGGCTTGCCATGAGTTCAATAGAGATGAATGTAAGTAGAGAGGAGGTAAGGGACCTCATTGAACACTACACCGAGAAGGGGTGGATTCCACCGGATCAACGGGTGGGTAACCTGATTGATAGGGCCTGGTTTGTCTCAGAGAAGGTCACCGAGGGGATGAGTTCAGGAAGGGCCAATGAAATGTTCCTCACGGGCCGGCATGAAGTGAACGCCCCATCATCCTTTGAGGCAGGGTTGAGTCTGAGAAGACATGAGCTAAGGAAAATAAGCGACGGAATGGATGCCCACATATACGTTGACCAGAACGATATCTTATCCTGCCAGATAAGGAATGGGGTCAAGATAAGGAGTCCTCTTCATCTTTCAGCCCAGATGGCAACCTACCTTCGACTCATAATAGATTCACATATAATACCGTTCCATGCGACGGTAAAAAAAAGGAAGAAGGGCTTCAGAGTCCTTGTGAAAATCAATTAACCTTCCATTGAATCTGGAAGATCTTTAACTATCTCTTTTCTCAACAACAGGGCATTTCCAGTCCCTGCAGAATGTCATCACTATTCTCCCTGAATCGGTGGTTATGTAGATTCTCCAGCATTTATTATCATGGGCCCTGAATTCCACATCAACAACCCTTTTCCCCACAAGTTCCATGAGGTTTGCGGCACATTCACTTTCAAGGTCTGAGTTCATTTCCCCACCAGTGGATATTATATTTTTACCCGTTTATATCTGCATCGCCATGTGGTGGCTGATATTTCCCTGCCACCAGTCTTAGGAGGTCACTGTAATCTGCATTATGTGGTGCATCAATTTCATTGAGCCTTTCAAATACCTTCATGATGCATGATGGCATGGCGGGTTCAATGACCTCCTCAAGCATTCCCTGAACCTCCATCATCTCCTCATATCTCCTTCCTGCATGGATTATGGAACTTCTCAACCTCGAAAGCGTGGATTCCCTGAAATCCGTTCCCTCAGTGTACTCAAGTACCTCCATGACGTCCTTCTCAAGGCCCATCATGTGTGCTGAAAGGAGTGTTTCCCAGAGAAGGGCTGAAACACCCTTCGTGTAGCTGCTTCTGAGCATCTTGATTGCCGATGCATCCCCTGGCCTCTGGCCGCGGACCTCAATGTTCAATCCATACCTGTTAAGTTTCATGAAATCCTCAGCGCCTTCACCGGCAGCTATTATGAGCACACCGGCGCCCTTCCTCCGGACGCTCCCCATTATGGCGGCGTCAGCGAATCTGCCGTTTTTTATGAAGGAGCTGGCCTTCCTTACCGTTCTCGGTGCTATGTTGTTTATATCAACGTAAACCCCCTTTACATGTTTCCCTGCCTCCCTTGCCGCCTCAACCGCCACCGAGGGGGTGACAGCCGATATAACAATATCCGCAGAATAGACCTCTTCCTGTGGCACATCAAGAACTCCCGCCTCTCCTGCAAGTTTCACCGTCCTGGTGCTCCTACCCTCAAGGGAGGTTAGCACATCAACACCCTCATCCCTGAGCCTTGAGGCGAGGGTGTATGCAACTTCCCCGAAACCTATGAATCCTACCCTCATGACTATCACCTAAGATTTCTGCATATTTAACTTGCAGTTTTATCCAATCAGCTGGTAAAGCATGTAGATACCTGCAGCCATTACCATGAAACCTCCAAATTTTCTCAGATACCCTGTCCTTTCCGCGAGCCTTTTAAATGGTTGCTCTGCCATTAAAGCCAGGGCGATAAGTACCGCTGATAAACCTCCTGTGTAGAGGAGCATGTTAAGAATAACACTCCCGGTTTCCAGAGCAGAGTATGATATAACAGTTACCAGGTATGGGCTGTAGCAGGGTGCCCAGGCAAGGGCCGTGAGGAACCCCAGAAGAAGGTGATTTTCGGTGGCTGGAACCCTGAATGAAAGGAGGGGTTTCTCAGATAGAAGCCAGACCCCCATGACTATTATCACAATGGATGCGGGTATGCGCAGATAGAGGAGGTAGTAATTCACGGCTGCTGTGAATACGGCTGTTAACAGTATCACAGAGAAAAATACCGAGGCAAACCCGGCTGAAAAAAATGCAATCTGTCTTTTATCCCCCATGATTGCCTCAGAGAACAGGATGGGTACAACAGGGATTATGCATGGGGATAGGGCTGAAAATATCCCTGCAGCAAATGACAGGATGTATTCATGCATGGCTTTACCCCAGATATGAGAGGAACTCCTCAGGGGCCATGTATCCCTCTCTTCTTCCTATCTCATTTCCCGAGGAATCCAGTATGATGGTGGTTGGAATCACATAGATACCATAAGTTGATGCGGCCGATGGATTGGAGTCAACGTCAATCTTCGCTGCAATGTAGTTCTCTGAAATCTTCCCTAAAACATCCGGGTTCTGCAGTGTTTCCTCTTCAAGTTTCCTGCAGGATGGACACCATGAGGCTGAGAATATGAGAATGACCCTCTTATTATGCTTTGATGCCTCGTCTATGGCCTCCTGGGGGCTGTTATACCACCTGAACTCCTTATTCTGGGTTTCATTTTTCTGTGAGGTGTCGTGTAGCTGGGTTGAGTACATGAGAAGTATAACCATCACCCCCAGCAGAACACCTGCAATGGCCCATTTCTTAGTCACATCCATCCTACCACCAGCATATTACCAGATATATGAATTAATTAACATCCACTTAAGTATCAGACCGCCGGAAACATACAGTTCAGAGTTTAATTAACATCCACTTAAGTATCAGACCGCCGGAAACATACAGTTCAGAGTTTCACAGCCACGTTATCGCCCTTTTCAACACCCAGATCCCGTGCAATTGCATGACACTTTGCATTTAGGAGGCAGAAAATGTCTCCCTGAGCATCTATCTCTGTAAGGCCCTCATAGTTACCCATCCCCTTGGCTATAACAACCTCTGCCTCCTTAAAGATCCTCATGAAATCCTCTGATACATCACTTTGAACCATTCCAACGGAGTCGGTGCCTGTTGTTACGATCTCAGCCACCTCATGGAGGCCAGCCTCAATTGCATCCTCCATGCATGCGTCGTTGAGGATGGGCTTGCCCTTCACTGCAACCTTCACATCAACCCCGTACTCTCCAATCTTTTCAATGAGGGGCCTGTCAAAGAGTATCTCACCGGTATTATCCAGTAGATAAAGGACCTCTGAGGCATTCTTAAGTTTTTTCTCAAGTAAGGGCACATGGTTTATCCTGAGGGGGGCCTTCAGTGACTCCTCAATACCCTGATCATGGTTGAAGTCAAGTCCCAGGGCACCAAAATCTATTATGTTGCCTGTTATTGCAACCTTAACATGACTTTCCAGGTCGCCGTGTTTCTGGAGGTACTCCTCAGCAAGGGGCAGGAACCTGGATGCGATCTCGTTGCACCGCCTCTTCTCCATGATGTAGGGATCCTCTGAGCCTGTCATCTCCTTTATGAGCCTGTGCATTGCTGTTCCGAGTTCATTTGACACCTGCCCCTTCCTGAATCTTTCATTGAGGAGTTCAACTACCTTAACCATCACCTGGAGTTTGAGGTCCTCGTCGTCTGTTGCAAGGTCAAGGGCCTCCCTTGCCTGCCTCAGGAAACATGGAGCGCATTCATAGTATACCTTCATCCACTGACCCACCTAACCCCCGTAGATTACCCGTATTATCTCAATAATATCCCCATCAGATATTTCCTCTTCCTCTATCACTATCTCACTGTTCCTTTTAACAACGGCGGTCTCCAGTGGGATCTGGAGTTCCTGGAGGATGTCCTTAATCTTCTTTTTTTCTTCAGATTCCATTACTCTTTTTCCATCATCTGTGATCACTGTGAACTTCATCTTCATTCACCCCTAATTCGTTTATGAATGTGCATGCCTTACATAACCTGCCCGATGATGGCTCACCGCAGCGTAAACACGTCCCCGATTTCCTGCTGCCATCCATATCCCTTATAAGGGTCTCCTTTATTTTATCAAAGCCCCTGAGTGTGGAGTACATTATGGTGGGGCGTTTCACGGATATTTGCTTGAGGAAGTCACCTATTTCCCTTCTGAATGAGCCAGATGCATAGGGGCAGCCTGCAAGGTGGACATCAAGGCCCCTTGCGAGAACGTAGAGTCCAACCTCCCTTTCAGGTATCTCCCTGAGGGGTTTGATCTTTGGTATGAACCTTCCGCCGGCCGTGGATGTCATGGGACCTATCCTTGTGAGGTTTTCAAGGTTCCCCTCCAGGTAATTCATGACTATGGCCTGGCACTCATCGTCCAGGTTGTGGCCGGTTGCTATCTTTGTTGCCCCACTCTTTCTGGCCTCCCTGTTCAGTATCCAGCGTCTGAAAACTCCGCAGTATGTGCATGCCCCCCTTGATGGGTTTCTCATGATCTCATCCAGTGTTATGCCTGCATAATCCTCCAGCGTGACAACCCTGTGGGGTATATCCCTCTCGGCACAGAACCTCCTGGCAATCCTTACCCCATCCTCCCTGTAACCTGATATGCCCTCATCGATGGTTACAGCCTCAAGTCCTATTATGTTTCTGTTTCTGAGTTCATCGAGGATGTCGGTGACCATGACGCTGTCCTTTCCACCTGAAAGCCCCACAAGGACCCTGTCACCCCTTTCTATAAGCCTGTATTTTCTTATATCCCTCATCACCTTCTTTCTGGTGGTTTCTATGAAGCATTCGCTGCAGAGCATCTGTCCAGAGTATTTCCTGTTTATTATGACCCTTTCTGATCCACATCTGGTGCACTGCATCTAAACTCTCCCTATGTGTAAAAACAAGTGATAACCCATTTAATTAACGCTGACCATTTTCAAATATTGACCTTTCAAAGAGTTCAAAATCCTGAACATAACCCTTGCCTGTCCTCAGGGCTATTTCTGCCTTCTGTAATTCTGATCCAAGGTAGGCTGCATGTTCAAGTCTGCTTACAAGTTTTCTATTTATAATCTCCTCATATAACCTTTTGGCGCTATCTGATGTGAAGGCAATTACAGGCTCTGTTTTATCATAGAGTACCGCCTTTATCCTATCATCCTCAACCATGATCTTGAAGCTGCCGCACCTGTCTCTGACGAACTTCATGCCCCCCTCTGCCTCAATGGTGGGTACGCTGATTTCCTCAACTATCGTGCTGGGTTTTCTCTTATCCTTGAATAGTACAAGGTTTATTCCAAGGTCCTTGGGTACAGAACCCCTGTTTTTGGCCAGGAACATCATCTTTGATGCCACTGAGAGTTCATGAACGCTTCCAAGTGCTTTTCCGCTCTCCTCTGGTGTGAATAGTATGCTCACACCAAGTTCCATTCCAAAACCAGCGAGAAGTGCATTCACCCCTGTGGAGTCAGCGTCAAGGAGTTCGGTCACGTTCCCAACACCAAAGAATACAGGGTCGGGGTTTCTCTCTGTGTACATTCTGCATGCCATTACAGATTCCACTATGCTTCTGCTGTTTACCGGATCAAGCACAGGGTCGGCTATTACATCTATACCCCTGCATTTTCCTTTGAGTTTCTCCAGGGCCTCAACCCTCTCCTCAACCGTTTCAGGGACCCATCCTTCGCTGTAGTCTGTTGGTAGTATCACTGCAGGTACACTGTTTTTTCTGAGTGACCCTAGAACTTCCCTGTAGTTTCCAAGGTCCAGGCTCAGGATCATGTCGACGCCGCAATCCACTGCAGCCTCTATTTCAGGGGGGTTGAGACTATCCACGCTGAGGGGTATGTTGGGGGCAGCTGAGCGTGCCGTCTCGATTATTTCAGGAAGCAAATCTGAGTTGTCCTCGCCGGCCAGCATTCCAAGGTCAATCATGTCCGCGCCACTTCTTATGAAGTATTCAATCCTTTCCCTGAGTTTCCCTTCCTTCAGGAGGAGGGGGGCATTGGCAACCTCTGCAAGAACCCTCATGGGGAAGTCCCTCCCCACTGGAAGGTTACCTATGAGTAGGTTTTCATCCCTCTCCAGCAGCTCCTTTCTCTTTCCAGCATCATTCTCAAAGCCCTCTATGAACTGGAGGGCCCTTCTCCTCTGCTCCTCCTCAATGAGCCTGTCGGCCGGTTTCCTGGTTGAGAGTTCAAGTTCATCAAGCATATCAAGAACTATGGGGAGGTCCGCGGCATCTGTTGGTCCCTTATATGCGGGTATGCCTGTTTCATCCCACACCACCTTCACGTCCTTGGGTATGAGGCCCGGTACGATTATCATGTCCGGTGTTTCATCCGAAAAGTTAATCTTATGGATTTCAGATATTATCTTGCGTGGTGTTAAAAAGGCCGCTATGGGAGTGTTAACCACGTGAACATGAATTTCATGGCTTGAAGCTGACACTGCCTCCTTCACAGTCCCTGATGCAAGTTTTCCTGTGATTATAAGGACTCTCATTTCATTACCCCTATTAATTTTAATTGACCAACATGTATATATATTAAAAATTTATAATGATTAACAATGAGAAATGGAGGTAGACTATGATCGAAATTCGCTTTCATGGACGCGGTGGCCAGGGCGCTGTTACAGCGGCAGAGATCCTAGCTAAAGCTGCCTTTGAAGACGGTAAATACTCACAGGCCTTTCCATTCTTCGGTGTTGAGCGTAGAGGCGCTCCAGTTATGGCTTTCACAAGAATTGATGATAAACCCATCAGGAGAAGATATCAGGTTTACAATCCCGATTATGTTGTTGTTCTCGATGAGGGACTTGTTGATGTGGTTGACGTATTTTCAGGCTTGAAGGAGGATGGTGTGGTTGTACTCAATACCGCAGGCACCTTCACCTCAGAGAAAGCCGAGGTCCACACAATTGACGCCACAGGCATAGCCCTCGAGAACCTTGGAAGACCAATCGTTAACACCGTAATGCTCGGGGCATTTGCAGGTGTAACCGGTCTTGTAAGCATAGATTCGCTCATAAAGATTATCAAAGAAACATTCCCCGGGAAGATTGGGGATAAAAACGCAGAGGCTGCAAGGATAGCCTATGAAAAAATGAAACAGTCAGGGTGAATATAATGGAATCACTTGGAGCAACCGTCAGAGAACCAGGAAGCACCCGTAAAAACAAGACGGGAAGCTGGAGAACATTCAAACCCATTCTTGATAAGGATAAATGTATAGACTGTGATAACTGCATCCTCTTCTGTCCCGAAGGCTGCATAGATAAGGAGCATGAGATTGACTATGATTACTGTAAGGGATGCGGGATATGCGCAGAGGAATGCCCTGTTAAGGCAATCAAGATGGAGAGAGAAAAATAGGAGAGACTCTAAATGGTTCTTAAGGTTATATCCGCAAATCAGGCCGTTGCAGAAGCAGCAAAACTTGCGAAACCAAAGGTCATCCCTGTTTACCCGATAACACCCCAGACCTCAATATCAGAGTACCTTGCAAAATTTGTGGCTGATGGTGAACTCGATGCCGAATACATAAGGGTTGAATCAGAGCACAGCGCCATGAGCGCATGTGTGGGTGCATCAGGTGCGGGTGTGAGGGTTTTCACAGCAACATCATCCCAGGGCCTTGCACTCATGCATGAGATAGTCTATGCCGCAGCTGGACTCAGGAACCCCATTGTCATGGCAAATGCCAACCGTGCCCTATCAGCCCCACTCAGTATATGGAACGACCACCAGGATTCAATAGCTGAAAGGGACTCTGGATGGATGCAGATATACGTGGAAAGTGGACAGGAAGCCCTTGACTCAGTTCTGCTATCATATCGGGTATCGGAGGATAGGGACGTTCTCCTTCCAAGCATGGTCTGTCTGGATGGTTTCATACTGACACACACCGTGGAACCCGTGGACATACCATCACAGGATGAGGTTGACACGTTCCTTCCAGAATTCCAGCCACAGGTAGTACTTGACCCTGACGAGCCAATGTCACTCGGTACATTCACCGATCCAAACTATTACATGGAGGCCCGCTATGAGGTGGAAAGGGCAATGGAAAGGTCAAGGAAGGTTATTGCAAAGGCCTTTCAGGAATTCAGTGAAATGTTCGGGCGAGAATACGGATTCGTTGAGGAGTACCGCTGCGAGGATGCCGAAATAATCCTAGTGGCCATGGGCTCAGTCTGCAGCACCCTAAGAGAGGTTATTGATGATATGAGGAGTGAAGGCAGACCTGTGGGGCTCCTGAAGGTCAGGGTTCACAGGCCATTCCCTGCCGAGGAGATCAAAAAGGCGGTCAGTAATGCCAGTAAGATTGCTGTTCTGGATAAAAACATAACCTTCAGTGTTGGTGGTGCTCTCCACACCGAGTTAAAGGCCCTCCTACCTGAAAGAGAGGTCTACGGGTTCATTGTGGGCCTCGGTGGAAGGGACATAACACCTGAACACATCATGGAAATTGTTAAAAGGACAGAAAACCCTGAAAGGAGTGTCACCTGGATCGGACTTAAGGAGGAATCACAATGAAAATACCTGAAGAAGAATTCCTGGCCCCTGGACACCGCGGATGTGCCGGATGCGGTGCGACAGTGGGGGTCAGACTTGCCCTCAAGGTTCTCGGTAAGAACACCGTTGCGGTCTCATCAACAGGATGCCTCGAGGTTATCACAACCCCCTACCCTGAAACATCCTGGGAGATACCATGGATCCATGTTGCATTTGAAAACGCTGCCGCGGTTGCATCAGGTGTTGAGAGGGCCCTCAGGGCCAGGGGCAGGGATGACGTTAACGTTGTGGCATTCGCTGGTGATGGTGGGACAGCAGATATTGGAATGCAGGCCCTGTCCGGTGCAATGGAGAGGGGTCACAATATAATATACATCTGCTATGACAACGAGGCCTACATGAACACCGGTATACAGAGGAGTGCCTCAACACCCTACGGTGCATCCACCACCACATCACCACATGGAAAGAAGAGTTTCGGTGAGGACAGACCCAAGAAAAACATGCCCCTGATAATGGCGGCGCATGGTGTCCCCTACGTTGCAACGGCATCCATATCATACCCAGAGGACTTCATGGAGAAGGTGAGGAAGGCAAGGGACACAGAGGGTCCAGCCTACATACACCTGCATCAGCCATGCACAACAGGTTGGGGCTTCGATCCCTCAAAGACAATAGAACTTGGAAGGCTTGCCGTTGAAACCGGTTCATGGATACTCTACGAGATAGAGGATGGTGACTTCCGCGTAACCTACAGGCCAGTACAGAGGAAACCCGTTGAAGAGTACCTGAACGCCCAGAAAAGGTTCAGACACCTCACAGAGGAACAGAAGGCAAAGATCCAGGAATACGTTGACAGCGTGTGCCGGGAGCTCAGAATATAATGGGGGATGGAATTGCAGAAGATCATCATTCAACCGGAACTCTGTGACGGTTGCAGGGACTGTGAGGAGGCCTGCAAGAAACTCTACGGTGCCTCAAGGATAATGATAAGGGAACTTGAAGGCCTCTACTACCCCATCATATGTCAGCAGTGCGAGGACGCCCCCTGCAGGACAGTGTGCCCAACAGATGCCATCCAGGACGAGGTTAACCCTGAGAGGTGCATCGGCTGCGGACTCTGTATGCTTGTATGCCCCTTCGGAGCCGTTGTCATGGAGGATAGGAAGGCCCAGAAATGCAGCCAGTGCCCCGACCTTGACACTCCTGCATGTGTTAAGGCATGTTCAAGGAGGGCTCTGAGCGTCGTTGACACCGAGAAACTGAAACTTGAAAGGCAGAAGGAGTTCGTATCCAGAATGTCAGGTATAGGGAAGGGCCATAAAGGGACTGATATCCTCAGCATACTGACAGCGAAGAGGAAGGCCCGGCAGAAGCTTGAATAGGTGAAATTTCATGAGAGAACTGGTTTCAAATCCGGAACTGTGCGATGAGTGCATGAAGTGTGAGAGGATATGCCCACGGAACGCCATACGGGTCATTGATGGTGTCCCCATATTCTGCATGCACTGCGCACCTGAAAGGGCCCCCTGCCTCAACATCTGCCCGGAGGATGCCATAGTTGAGGTGGATGGTGCAGTTGTCATCCTTGAGGACAGATGCATTGGATGCGGTCTCTGCCGGGACGCTTGCCCAATTGGTGCCATAACCATCAATGAGAGGGGTGTTGCAGTGAAATGTGACCTCTGTGTTGATCGGGAGAAGCCCCTCTGCGTCATGGTATGCCCCAAGAAGGCCCTCGGTGAGAGTTCAGAGGATATGATGGCGGCCAAGAGGGATAAGATAACAGGGGAACTCAAACGCCTCAAAAATCTCATGAGATACTGACCAAACTATTTTTTGGGTGATTCCATGATCAGGCAGGAGATGGTTGAGGAGACAGTGTGCCGTCTGTTCAGGGAGGCAGTTATCAGAATCCCCGATGACGTCACCCTTGCACTGAAAAAGGCCTATCTCAACGAGGAGGACGAGATCGCCCTCCTGAACCTCAAGGCCATCCTTGATAACATTGAACTTGCAAGGAAGATGGAGGTTCCTGTATGTCAGGATACAGGGCTCCCCATAGTGTTCGTGAGGATGGGGAACGTTGAGGTTGAAAACATCTACGGGGGTATAGCTGCAGGGGTTGAGAGGGCCACAAAGGAGGTCCCCCTCAGACCAAACGTTGTTGACCCCCTCACAAGGGAGAATACCGGGACAAACACCGGGAATCTGATTCCACAGGTGGATGTTGAAATTGCAGAGGACCTTGATGGACTTGAAATAACGGTATTCCCCAAGGGTTTCGGATCAGAGAACAACAATGCGCTCCTAATGGGACTTCCAGGTGATGGTGCTGAAGGTGTCAGGGACTTTGTTGTTGAGACCGTCCTCAGAGCCGGTGGAAAACCCTGCCCACCTGTGATTGTGGGTGTGGGAATCGGCGGCTCATCAGACCTTGCAATGAAACTTGCAAAGAAGGCCCTCCTTGGGAGGGTGGGGGAGAGAAACCCTGTAAAGGAGCTCGCATCCCTGGAAGAGAACATACTTCAATCAATAAATGAAGCCGGCAGCGGCCCCATGGGTATGGGTGGTAAAACAACGGCACTGGATGTTAAGATAAGGACCGCCCATACACACACCGCCGGCCTGCCAGTGGGTGTCTGCATACAGTGCTGGGCCGCAAGGAGAGCCACAGCCACCATCAGGGATGATTGATTACAGATGGAGGGCTTTTTCCTGGCAGATCGAGATGCACCTCATGCAGAGTATGCAGTCTGTTCCATTGGTTCTCCTTCTGCTATTTGATCTCATATCAACACCCATTGGGCATTCTGCAAGGCATTTCATGCAATTTTTGCATTTATTTTCATCAAACCTAACCCTCAGAACTGAAATGTAGGATGATACCTTAAGAAAAATGCTTACCGGGCATATGTACTTACAGAAGGCCCTGTTGTCACCAAGGGCAACTGCAAGGGCAATTCCGGTAACGTAATAGGCTACATTTCCTGCAATGAATGCCCAGAGCATCACAGTATCAGGATTATCCGCTCTAGTTAAAATCAGAAAAACGGTTACAGGGGCTATCAAAAACAGCATATATTTCACGTAGGCCAGAAAGCGTCTTCTTGTGCTACTAGACCTCCGGTATGGCAGTAGATCAAGTATCATTGAGGTCCAGCACGCATATCCACACCATCCCCTTCCAAAGAGGACTGGCCCGGAAATCTTTGCAATCGCATAGTGTATCACAGCACCCTGGAACACTCCAAGGAAGATGTAGTACCAGAAGCCCTCGATCTGCATGTTTTCGGCTCTTAAAATTCCAAGGTAGAACAACATGTAGATTCCAACACCCAGCTGGACCAGTGCCCTGCCGTGCTGAAACTCTGCACCCATAAGATAAATTCCGGCAGACACCAGAGAGCCGATGTAGAGAAAATTGAAAAGATAGAATGGGTTGGCTGTCCATGAAAATAGAAAAAGTGCCAGTGCTAAAAATAAAAAGAAGATTAGGGATGGAAGTAGCCATCTGGATGTGATCATGGCTTTTCACAGGTTATCATGAAAATTGTTCTATCCGCGATGCTAACAGCCCTGTCACCAACCCTCTCAAGGAACCTCGCTATGAACAGAAGGTTAACAAGGTAGGATATCGACTCCTTATCCTCGAACATGCTCGCTGTTACATGCTCCAGTGTCTGGTCAAAGAGGTCATCCACCTTATCATCATCGTGCCTGAGCTCGCGTGCCATGTCCATGTTCTGGTCCAGGAATGCGTAGATACCCTTGGATAGCATCATCTGCACAAAGTCAGACATATGTTTGAGGTCCTCCATGGGTTTCCGGGGTATCTCCTCATCCTTCAGTTTCTCAGCGGCCTCTGCTATATTTGCTGAGAGGTAACCTATCCTCTTGAGGTGGCTCCCAACCTTGATGCATGCCTCTATGAATCTCAGATCACGTGCAACTGGCTGTTCAGCCGCTATTAAACTTATTGATTTTCTTTCAAGGTTAAAAACCATTTCATCAATTATTTTACTGTTCCTTATGACCTTCTCCTTTTTCTCATCATCGTATTCCATCAGGAGGTCAATTGCAGTCTTGTGTGTCTTGAGGGTTTTCTGGGAAACTTCCTCCATGTCCTTTCTGAGGTCCTTAAGCTTTTTGCGGAAGAGTATCCGCGGATATTTCTTCTCCATCTAAAAGTCCTCCTTGGATTTATAGTCACTGATAAGTCTTTCAATTGACTCATCACTTGGAACCCTTATCCTGTACCTTTCAAGGAGCTCATCCCTTGAGGAAACATCCATGAACATCTCATTGATTATTATATCTGCCTCAAGGGGTATTGAAAGTTTTGATTCATCGTTGAGTTCAATGAGTGTGCTGAAGAGGTCCTCATCAGCCTCATAAACCTCAATGATTGAATCATCATTTATTTCTATCTTCTCCATTGCCTTGTGGCTGTGCGACTCCTCAAGTGTGCTGAGGTTGAGGTGCCAGGCCCCAACTATCATCCCCTTCATTATGAAGACTATGGCCTCACTTTCACCGCTTAAAATCCTGATATAGGAAAACTCAGGGAGTGATGAACTCCTGAGGGCCCTGTAATCCATTTTTTTAGGGTTATCAAATGGCAGCCACATTAAATCCCCCCAAACTATTTCATGAGCACGCTGTAGAATACCTTGTGATGTATAACCCTCTTACCCACTATGAGGTATGCTATCCTGTCGTCCATCCCCATGACATGGTGCCCCATACTGAGGAGGTTCCTTGCAACCAGAACCAGATTTCCTGACTCCATGAACTCCCCCTGGGAATCATGGAGCTGGTTATAGAATTCCTGCAGCTGGAGATAATTCTTGGTGGACCTCTTGAGTAGCTGTATGTCCCTGTTCATGAGGGCTCCGAGGGCGTCATTTATCATGTCCTGGATGGTCTGTGACATGAACTCGATGTGGGGTGGTATGACGGTGTCGGTGCTGTCAATGGCGTACCTTGCAATGTAGGCTGAGAGTATGTTTATCCTTTCAAGTTCAATTGATGTTCTCAGTATTGCTGATGCGAGTCTGAGGTCCTTTGCGACAGGCTGGTGGAGTCCGATGATTTTTAGACAGTCATCCTCTATCCTGTAGCTCTCCTCATTAACACCTGATGTTTCCTCTATTATCCTTTCAGCGGTTTCAACATCCTTCTTAATATAGCTGGATACAGCGTTCCTGACCCTCTCAGACGTCACATTACCATATTCAACAGCCTCATTCAGCACCTTTGAAAGTTTGTTTTCAAGGATAACACCAATCAATTACTTCACCACTCAAGCTTTTCATCCAAACCTGCCTGTAATGTAGTCCTCGGTCCTCTTATCCCGGGGTTCTATGAATATCTCCTCAGTAAGCCCGCTCTCAACTATTTCACCGTGCAGGAAGAACGCCGTGTACTTTGAGACCCTGGTTGCCTGCTGCATGTTATGGGTGACTATGATTATGGTGTAATCCCTCTTCAGCTTGTGAATGAGGTCCTCTATCTTGGTGGTGGATATGGGGTCAAGGGCTGAGCATGGTTCGTCCATCAGTATAACCTCTGGCTCTATTGCTATGGTCCTTGCGATGCAGAGTCTCTGCTGCTGACCGCCTGAGAGGCCAAGGGCGGACTTATCAAGCTTATCCTTGACCTCGTCCCAGAGTGCCGCTGCCTTGAGGCTCTCCTCCACCCTTTCCTCTATGAAGTCCCTGTCATCGTAGCCATGAACCCTGAGTCCATAGGCCACGTTCTCAAATATTGACTTTGGGAAGGGGTTGGGCTTCTGAAAGACCATGCCAACCTTCTTTCTGAGCTCCACAACGTCCATCTGGGGGTCATAGATGTCCATGCCATCAAGGTATACATGTCCCTCGTGTCTGAATCCCGGGATGACGTCGTTCATCCTGTTGAGTGTCCTGATGAATGTTGACTTACCGCACCCTGAGGGCCCTATCAGGGCCGTGACGGTGTTTTTTGGAATCTTCAGGTTCACATCCTTGAGGATGTGTGCCTCGTCAAAGTAAACGTTGAGGTCTTCAACTTCAATTCTGTACATAATGATCACCTATCTTCCCATCATCTTCCTTCTGTATCTATCAACAAGAGTGTTCGTGAGAACCGTGATGAGGAGCACGATTATTACGAGGACCGCTGCGGTTCCATATGCATTTTTGAGTGAAAGCCCCTCTGTGGCTATTATATACAGGTGGAGTGGTAGGGGTCTTCCAGGGTCAAATATGGAGATGGGCATTGCAAGCGCCGATCCAACAACAAACATGACCGCCGCCGCCTCTGAGATTGCCCTTGCCATTCCAAGTATAACTCCTGTGGTTATACCTGGCAGTGCCGCTGGTATAACAACACGGTAGATGGTCTCCCATTTTGTGGCCCCGAGGGCCAGGCTCCCCTCCCTGTATGACTGTGGCACGGTCTCAATGGATACCTGTGAAACCTGGAAGATTGTTGGAAGGGCCATGAGTGCCAGTACAAGGCCCCCTGAAAGAATTGACCATCCGAGACCCAGGAATACAACGAAGAATGCCAGGCCAAAGAGACCGAACACTATTGATGGTATGGAGGCCAGTGTCTCTGCACCGAACTTTATGAGCTTCACTATCCTTTCCTCTGTGGAGTATTCAGCCATGTAAACAGCCGCCCCGACACCAAGTGGAGTCGCGATTATTCCCGCTATGAGGGTGACGTATATGCTCGATACGATCATCGGGGCTATTCCACCTGCCCTTCCCGAGTCAATGGGTTCAGATAGCAGGAATTCTAGAGTCAGTGCTGGAAGACCCTTGAGCATTATGTAGCCTATTATAACAATCAGGATGAGTATTGTTACGAGGCCTGATGCCCACAGCACTCCCGTCATGATCTTCTGACTGGTTTTTGGTGAGATTATCCTGAAAGACATTTTGAGCCTCCTAGAGGTATCCTCCACCTATCACAATTTTTTTCTTGTAGTGGAAGTAGTTTGCAACAACCAGAAGGACCATTATCAGCGCAAAGAGTATGATGGCTGTTCCGAAAAGGGCGCTGTAGTGGAGTCCTGTTGCATATCCCATTTCCAGTGCTATGTTGGATGTAAGGGCCCTTACAGGGTCCAGGATGGATGATGGTATCTGTGTAACGTTTCCTGCAACCATTATAACTGCCAGGGTCTCACCAATGGCACGGCCCATGCCCAGTATGATTGATGTTATTATGCCTGGAATCGCTGCAGGAAAGATGACCTTGCGTATGGTCTGCCAGTGGGTTGCCCCCAGTGCAAGGGATGCCTCCTTGTACTCCAGGGGCACTGACCTTATGGCGTCCTCTGATACACTTATGATTGTGGGCATGATCATGACCGTGAGTATGAGTGCTGCTGTGAGCATTCCAAAACCTGTGCCCCCTATGTTGGTCCTCACATAGGGTACAAGCACTATGAGACCAAAGAATCCATATACAACGGAAGGTATTGCTGCAAGGGTCTCTATCACAGGTTTCAGGATTTTACGCATGATTTCCGGAGCAACCTCTGCCATGAATATGGCGCATAGGATTGATAGGGGAACCGCTATTGCAAGTGAGAGGAGAGTGATGCAAAGGGATCCAACTATCATCGTGAAGACGCCGTACTTACCATCAGACGGTGCCCAGTCCATTCCGAATATGAAATTTATCACACCATAGTCCTGGAGTATCGGGATTCCCTCACGGAATATGAAGGTTATTATGAGAAGTATTGCGATTATTGAGAAGATCGCCGTTATAAAAAGACCCTTCTCAATGAGATTTTCCCTTGTCTTGCTGATCATATTTTACCTCCTAGGTATCATCTGAGACATTTGCTATTGCAGGGACAACCTTCTGGCTCCTGACAATTGCCTGTCCCTCCGCTGAAAAGACCCATTCAATGAAGTCCTTCACAACCCCCAAAGGTTCCCCCCGGGTTATGAATTCAAATGGAACAACAAGAGGATAGGAACCATCAGCTATTGTGGTCTCAGAAGGGGTTATTCCGTTCACCTCAAGTGCCTTTACATCTGAACTCATATGGGCCATGGAGACAAAACCCACCGCATAGGGGTCACTCTTTATTGCCTGTTTCACAGATTCTGTGGACCCCTGGACAATTGCATCTGACCTTATCTTTTCATCCTTCATTACAAGTGATTTGAATGAGCTTCTGGTTCCTGAACCCTCCTCACGTACTATAACATGTATCTCTGCATCTGGACCTCCAACCTCCTTCCAGTTACGGATCTTCCCGCTGAAGATATCCCTCAGCTGTTCTGTTGTGAGGTCATCAACAGGGTTCTGGTGGTTGACAGCTATAACTATGCCATCCTTTCCTATAACATATTCCTTAAGCCCATCCTTCTCATTGGGCTTGAGGGCCTTTGAACTTGTTCCTATATCAACAACACCCTGCTGAACTGTCCTTATACCCATTCCAGAACCCCCGCCCTGGACGTTTATCCTGACATTTGGGTGGTTCTTCATGTATTCCTCGGCGAGTTTCTCGGCAACTGGCTGAACAGAGGTTGAGCCTGCAATTTCAATTCTCTCATAGTCTGAACCCGGTTTGATCATGAAATATGCAAGTGCGATGATAATGATTAGTATGAGAATGTTTCGTGGTTTTACATCCATCTCCATCACCTTCAGTTATCGATTTCACCTATTGGTTAATAAAGTTCACTGAAGGTGACGGAAAGAAAAAATTGTGGTTTTAATTAAAAACCACTAGACCTTTGCTGGGACCACCTTTTCTGATTTGACTATTGCCTGTCCTTCCGGGCTGAGGACCCAGTCAATGAAGTCCTTGACTGCTCCCTGTGCGCTGCCCTTGACAAGGAAGAGGAATGGCCTCTGTATCTTGTATGATCCATCTGAAACTGTCTGTTCAGATGGGGCCACACCATCAATCTTGAGGGCCTTCACTGTTTCGTCGAGGTTTACAAGTGATATGAAACCTATGGCGTTTGCATCCTGCTTAACAGCCTGCTTAACAGCCTCTGTTGAACTTTCAACTATGGCGTCCTTCTTTATCTTGGTTTCCTTACCCATCACGATTTCTTCGAAGGCCTTTCGGGTTCCAGAACCGTCTTCACGTGTTATCACTGTTATCTTTGCATCCGGTCCTCCGACCTCTTTCCAGTTGGTTATCTTTCCACTGAAGATGTCCTTAACCTGGTCCTTTGAGAGGTCTGAGACCGGGTTCTTGCTGTTTACAATTATTGCAATACCGTCCTTACCTATCATGTATTCTGTAAGGCCTTTCTTTTCATCGGGTTTAAGTTCCTTTGAACTTGTTCCGATGTCTGCGGTACCATCCTGGGCGCTCTTGATTCCCACACTGGATCCTCCGCCCTGGACGTTTATCTTAACGTTTGGGTGCTTCTTCATGTATTCAGCTGCAAGTTTTTCAGCAACTGGCTGAACAGAAGTTGAACCAACAATGTCGATCTTTTCCTGCTGTCCGCCTCCTCCAAGTGCCAGGACTGCGCCAGCAATGATTACGATTGCTACGACTATTCCTATGATCAGTTTGGTGTCCATTTTATCACCTCAAACTTTACCTTGTTGCGGGAGTATTTAAAATTTACTATTTTAGTGTACTTTATTACCTATTTAGTGAACTAAATTTCAGCGGGAGAAAAATTTAATTCACATTAAGTGAATATAGGTGCACCAAATGCATTAAAATTTAAATACTCAAAGCCAGATAGGGAAATACATGATATCCGAAGGAATAATTAATGACATGCTGAAGGTAAAAAATCCGAAGTGGAGGACTTCCATTACTAGGGTTGAGCCTAATCGGATTGTTACCAGGGGTTATTCTCAGGAGGATTTGATTGGTGGTGTTTCTTTTTCTGAGATGGTTTACCTGTTGATTCGGGGTGAGCTTCCGCCGGGCAATGTTGCGAGGATGCTGGAGGCTGTCCTTGTGTCTTTCTGTGATCATGGGGTGACTCCGCCCAGTACGCAGGCTGCCCGTATGATTGCCTCTGCTGGTTCTCCGGTACATGCCTGTATTGCCGGTGGTCTTCTGGCCTTTGGTAAGAATCATGCAGGGGCCATCGAGAGGTCCATGAAGCTTTTCCAGGAGACAGTCTCCAAGTGTAACTCTGAGGATGAGATTCCTGAGGCTGCTGTGAGGCTGGTGGATGATCATCTGCGGAGGAACAGGAAGGTCCCGGGTTTCGGGCACAGGTATCATAATGCGGATCCCCGGGCTGTGCGGCTCCTGGACCTTGCAGAGGAGTACGACTGTGTGGGCCCACACACGAGGCTTGCGATTGAGGTTCAGAACATCCTCCTTGAGCGTAAGGGTGTGAGGATGAACGTTGACGGTGCCAACGCCGGAATACTCTCAGATATGGGTTTTGACTGGCGCACAGGTGCCGGGGTTTTCATGATAGGACGGCTCCCAGGACTCATATCCCATGTATACGAGGAAAAGGTGCGTGAACCAGCCTTCAGAAAATTCTTCGACATCGAAGAAATACACTACGACGGCGAGGAGAAAAGAATATTAGACACAGATTACAGATCTCTTGAGGGGGCAGAACTATGCAGGACGATGAATACGAAAGAGCCCGGAAGAGAGTAGAGGAACTTAAGGGATTTTACATACACCTATCTGTTTTTGTAATAGTTAACTTCACCCTTTTCCTCATAAACCTTCTTTCAAGCCCGGGCATGTGGTGGTTCTACTGGATAACAGCCTTCTGGGGAATAGGAGTCATATGGCACGCATTCGGTGTCTTTATTGGCGACAGGCTTCTGGGTAAGGAATGGGAGGAAAGGAAAATAAAGGAATACATGGAGAAGAAAAAGAAATAAATCACATACCCTCCCTCTCACGCCTCCTGAAACGCTCAGGTGTTGTTGTTCTGGGTATATTCCTGTAATATTCCCCTGCGGTATCGAATATCTCAATTGAAATATCTGCTATTCTCTCAAAGGTCTTAACAACCCTTGAAAGGGATATGTAATAGGTTGAGCGTTCCTTATCCTCAAATGGTGTTTCGGCCATCTGCGTGGCCACACAGTTAAGGGCATTCTTCTGGACCCTGTGAATATCGTCCTCAAGGGACATGAGTTTTGCCTTGAGTTCAAGTTTCTCGTTGAGGAATGCGTCCATTGCTGTATTCACCATCTCAACAGCAATTGAAAACATCTCACGGAGGTACTCCATCATCGCAGGGTCAACCTCGTAGGACTCCTTAACTGCAAAGTTGGCTATTATTGCAGAGTGATCACCTATCCTTTCAAGGTCATAGGCAATCTCTGTGAATGCCATTGTCTTGCTGAACTCTGAGTAGGGGTTCATTGCTATGGCCGTATCAACAGAGGACCTCACCTTCTCATGCATGGTGTTCGTTATGTAGTCCATCTTCAGGGCCTCATTTGCAAGGTCCTCGTCGTATTCCTCAAGGGACCTGAATGACTTTTTGAGCTGCTTGCAGACATGCTGTGCCATGTCCCTGAGTATCTCCTTGATGAAAAAGCTCCCTGCGTATTCCCTGGATGTAACCTCCTCTCCAAAAAGCTCCGGGAATTCCTCAAATTTCTTTATATCCACAATGTAGGCCCTTCTCACAACACCCTCCTTTATTAAGGGCTGGAGGAGTTTGGTAACATAACGCCTTGTTATTCCAAGCCTTTCTGCAATCTCATCCTGTGTGGATGGGTTCTCATAGAGTATAACATCTATGATTGACTTGAGTGTTGCATTTTTTGTTTTATTTTTCATTCTCCAAAGACACCTCATCTTCCATTACAATGACAACAGATTCCCTGAGTATGGATACTGTCATGTAGAGGAGTGTAACTATGACCAGCACGGTTATCAGGATGTCGAACTCATAAAAAATCGACCTGTAGAACATTACCACGGGTGACTGAATATCCACAAGCCCCCTCAGGAGGACAATGAAGCCCATGAGTAAGAGGACATGCCCATATGATTTCTTTATGGTCTCAGGTTGCAGGAGGGGATAGATCCCCATCACCATGAGCCCAACCCCTATTGACCTGAAGAGATTCCAGGCGGTTGCCTCTTCAAGTAGATAGAAGATATGCTGGGGTTTCCACTGGAAATTTCCAAGGAGGTATATGGCCTCAATTACCACTATTATAATGAGGGGTATTGCAAATACCACTCTGCTCTCAACCCTCTCTGTCTTAACATTCTTGAGGGGTTCCCTGAGGTAGTGGGAGAGAAGCTGATACAGCATTGAGCCAAGAACAGCACCCATGACAGTTCCGCCTACTCCCAGCTTTGAGGTTGTGAATGCCACTATTCCTGAGATTATCCCAGCCATAAGTATATCAAAGGCCTTGGTCAACGCTGCCACCTGCAGATCCTTAAATTAAGATCATATTATGCATATTTATTTTCCCCATTAGAGAACATTATGTGTGATGGTATATTAATCTTTTTATAAAAATGAAACTAGGTTAAAGGGGGCCTTCTGGATGTACATATGAACATATCATGTATTCTTCATCCTCAACCTTAACAGAATAACTGGCCATTTCCCTTTTAGAACCATTCTCGGTGTTTATAAGGTCAACAGAGATTCTATCCTCATCTATCCTCAACTGGTTATGGGAGGGGAACGTCTCACCCCTCAGCTTCCTTGTTGTGGCTGTACCTGAATTCAGTGTAACCATCCCTTCAATCATCCAGACATTGGGCACATGCTTGTGTCCATTGAGTACAAAGTCAACACCATATGAATTGAGGAGTCTGAGGAGATCGCCTGAATCCAGCAGTATGTTCCTCTCACGACCAGTGTTTGGTATGGGTAGCAGGTGGTGGTGGAAAGTAACTATCTTGCATAGGTGATCAGGAACCCTCTCAAGTTCCCCTGCAAGCCATTCAAGCTGATCCATCCCTATCTGACCATCATTTATGTCGGGTTCAGATGAATCAAGACCTATAACAGCAAATTCTGAGTCATGATGGACAAACTTCCTCTTACCTATCATCTTCTCAAAGTGCACCAGCCCAACGTTCCTTGCATCGTGGTTGCCGGGAATTATATATGTTGATGTGATTGACCGCAGCTCATCTGCAAATTCCGCCGCAAGTTCATACTCATGTGCATAGCCCTCTGTGGTGAGGTCACCTGAAACAACTATGAGGTCGGGATTTTCATCCTGAAGCTGTTCCAGAAGATTCTCCCTGAGCTTGGTGGAGAAATTCTTTTCACCGAAATGTATGTCCGAAATCTGAGCAATTTTTTTCTCCATTAAAACACCTTAAAATCAATGAAAAAGCCTTAGGGGGGATTCGAACCCCCGACCTATGCCTTACCAAGGCATCGCTCTACCACCTGAGCCACTAAGGCAAACAATTTTAATTTCAGAACAGCTAAAACTCTAGTGCAGGGGAAGGGATTCGAACCCTCGAAGGCCTGCGCCAGAGGATCTTAAGTCCTCCCCCTTTGGCCGCTCGGGCACCCCTGCATGGTAATTGATAGTAGTAAAAAGTCATATATTAATTTAACGGTGGTCATTATCATATCACTAATTTATTAAACCGGGTGTCCATAAATTTACTGGGTGATTCATTGAAACACGATCCATCAAGGTGTATGCTCTGCGGTGCCTGTGTGAATGTCTGTCCATCAGGTGCCCTGGAACTGGAGGACATCCTCCTCATGGGGGATGGGTGCCTGGATTGTCTTGCCTGTGCTGCGGTCTGTCCTGTGGACGCAATGGGGTGTCAGGATGAAGTATGATCTTGTTGTTGTCGGGGGTCGTGTGGCAGGTTCCATAGCAGCATACTATGCAGCAAAAAATGGTCTACAAGTCCTCATGCTCGAAGGAAACCCTGAGATAGGGACCCCTGTACAGTGCGCCGGGGGAGTGAGCGACAGCTTCTTCAAATCAACAGGCATAAAGCCCCTCCCTGAGTTCACATGTACAAGGATAAATGCTGCTTCTATCAATGGGCCACATGGTGCAAGCATAACAACCAGGAACCCCATTATAAGGGGTTACATCCTTGAAAGAAAGGTTTTTGATAAATACCTCGCTTTGCGCGCTGCTGAAGCCGGTGCGGATGTGCTTGCAGGTTCCCGGGTAAAAGATTTGATTTTCCAAGATGGATCCGTCTCCGGTGTTAAATTCAGGGGCCCCGATGGAACCCATGAGGTTGAATCAGATATTGTAATTGCAGCAGACGGCATTCAGTCAGGTATTGGCCGCGTGGCGGGGCTTGATACACGTTTCAGGCCAGGAGAAGTGTGCTCCTGTGCCCAGTATGAGGTCGCCGGTTTCGATGTGGACGACGAAACCATGGAATTCTACTTCGGGAGTGCCTTTTCTCCATCAGGTTACCTCTGGGTCTTCCCAAAGGGTGATGGGCGGGCAAATGTTGGTGTGGGTATAAGGAGAAGAAGATGCTTTGATAATGGTCCGCTACATTATCTTAACCAGTTCATCTCCAGGGCAGGCTGCAGCAAACTGGAGTTCAACGCAGGTGCTGTACCCGTTGCCGGCCCCATCAGGAAGACATACACAGACGGCCTTATTGTCGTTGGTGACGCAGCCGGTCAGGTAGATCCCCTCACAGGCGGCGGCATACACATTGCAGCGGAATGCGCGATTATAGCCGCAGATGTAGCGAGTGATGCTATTGAATCACAGAGAACCGATGCCGCCTTCCTCTCAAAGTATGAGAGCACATGGCGTGAGCGGATAGGTAAAAATCTTGAGAGATCACTTAAATTTAGGAAGGTACTTGATGGTTTAAGTGATGATGAGCTCGATTCAGTCATAAGATCCTTTGAGGGAAAAGATTTAAATTCCATCTCAAAAATATCACTCCTTAAGATTCTGAGGGATTATCCCGGAATCTTAAAGATGCTCAAATGTATGCTTTAACCAGGGATAGCATGCATGGGGGGGGTTTTATATTCCTAGACATCGAAAAGCTTCTGAAAGAGGGGGATGTTCAAAGTCTCATGGAGGCTCTTGAAAGTGATGATTACACCGTAAGACTGGATGCTGCCCTTGCCCTTGAAGAACTGGCAGATAAGCGATCAGTACCCGCCCTGATTGACACCCTCAGATATGAGGAATGGCAGAAGGACTACCCCATACTGGGGAGTGTTAGGGCCGCGGCAGCCAGGGCGCTGGGGAATATAGGTGATCCAAGCGCGATTGAACCGCTGATAAGTTCCCTTGAGGACCCCGATATTGATGTCAGAATCAGTGCACTGAAATCTCTTTCTAAGTTACGGAATAAAAGGTCAGTTGATACTGTTGAAGGATATTTAAATGATCCCCTTGAGGATATAAGAAAAAATGCACTCATCACCCTTGCGGAACTGGACCCTAAGAAGGGACTCAGGCAAGCATTAGTTGCACTTAACGACAGGTCATGGGTTGTGAGAAAGGCCGCCGCAAGGGTCATCAGGAATCTGGGTGATGAGAGGTGCCTTGAGTTCCTTATTGATAAACTCAACGACCCTGATCTGGAGGTCCGGCGCCAGATTATCCTTGCGGTTGTGAATCTTGGTGAAGTTGCGGTTGATCCCCTTCTTGAAAAACTTTCTGATCCCTCATGGCAGACAAGGGCCGTCCTTGTTGAAGCTCTTGGGGAGATAGGGTCAAAAAGGGCTGTTCCCTACCTCAAAAGGATGGTCTCAGGCAGAAAAAGGGACGAAAACCGCTATGTTCGCGGAAAGGTTGCGGAGGCCCTGGGGCTTATAGGGGATCCAGATGCCCTTGAATCACTCATAGAGGCCCTCAATGATCCGTATCTTTTTGTTAGAAGAAAGGCCCGCGCAGCAATAGACCTGATCGATGTGGAACCATACCTTGAGAGATTCGATAATGGGGAGATAAGCTTCAAGTACCCCATTTTCTGGGACCTCCTGGAGGTTGAGGATGGTGAAAAACTCATTACAGGTTCATGTAAGGAACATGGGCTTAAAATATCCGTTAAGAGAAAGGAAGCCTCTGGAGTGACTGCTGAAGAATTTTCAGATATCTTGATTGACGTTCTGAACATGAGGGGTCTTTTTAACATCACAAGGGGCTCCGTTACCGTGGACAGCGAACATGGATACATGGTAACCGGTGAAACAAAGAAAGACAGGATAGTGGCATTCATCTTCAAAAAGAAGGGTTACATATATTATATGTACTTCAGGGGCCGCCTTGAAAACATTACTGAGTCCTACAAATATATGAGGGTGTTGATAAACACCCTTCACGTGGAAATCTAGTCCCCTAAACTTTGCCCCTGTAGATCTTCATTGCCTCCTCAAGGACCTCGCTGAACTCCATGTGATCCCTGAGATCAGCAAGGTCATCCACAGATACCAGTTTAAGGACATTCTCCTTACATGCATCCACACATGCAGGTAAGAGACAGTCGGCATCCATACAGAGCGTACATTTTTCTGCTGATTTCTTTTCAGAGTCAAGGACCACCATTCCTGCGGGGCAGGCAACCATACATAGCTTGCAGAGTATGCATGCGTCCTCATCAACCACAAGCGCCCCGTCAACCTCCCTTATGGCGCCAACGGGGCATATCCTTGCACATGGAGCCTTCTCAGGGTGGCACTGAAGACAGAATACAGGCATCCTGTCGGCCTTCCTTACCCTTGCAACTCCATGGGTCTTTTTGCATGCATTTATGCAGTCATCGCAGCCACTGCACCTTGCAGGGTCAATGACCATCAGCATCTTCACCGGACCACCCCCTCTACTCCGATGCAAGTTTCTCAAGGTATTCAGGTAGTCCTGAGGAGTCCCTTGGCCCCACAAGCACCTTCCATCCGGTATCGTCTTCTATTTCACCACTAGCAGGTGCCGCAAGTCCGGGAATGATGAGAACCTTATCCTTCACCCTATCCTCTATACCACTATCCTTTATAAGGTCAGCCACTGCGGTTCCTGTGAGCTGTCCTCCTGCCAGTGAGACGTCCACAGCCCTTCCCTCTGTGTCAAGCACAAGGAGATATGCAGTCACATCACCAGACTTGAGGTCACCCTCCACTGTGTAGTATGTGAGTGAGAAGTTGGTTGTGAGTATCACAGGGGAGTTCTCATCAACGTCTCCAAACTCATATATTCCTGGATCAACAGTCTGTGGCTTCCTTGGATCAGTGTAGAGTCCCTGCCTGAGGGTGAGTATGGGCATAAGCTCCCAGATATCTGTTCCTCCGAGTATAAGAATGTCGGCGTAGCGGTTCATGAGTGTGGCTGCAACAGTGGCCTCCTTTATGTTATCCTCAACTGTATCCCCTCCCGAAAGCCTTGAGAGTGCTGGTATGCCCATGATGGGGAAGCGGAAGTCCTCATCCCTTTCCTCAACTGCAAGGCGCCTTATCATGACAAAGTTGTCTATGGTGTCACCTATTCCCTCACCTGTGAATGTTCCGGGGTCCAGGATAATTTCAGTAAGTCCCATTGCCCTCAGTCTTCTTGTGAGCCTCTTCATCTCCTCGAGGTCCCCCGGTGAGAAGAGCACCATGGGGCAGTCATATGAAATGGAAAGTTCAGCCATCTCCTGGAGGTTGTCCTTTGTAGCCGCGTACATGAGGGGCCTCTGATCCCCCAGGACCTGGAGGGCAGCCCTCATTGCCTCTGGATCGAAGGTGCATAGAACAACAGGGAAGTTGAGTTCACTGATTGCTCCTGCTGCCTCTGCGAATTTTTCAGGGCTCCCTGATTTGTTCCTGAGCGCTATGGCATCCAGGGTCAGTTCCTCACCGGTACGCTCGAATTTCAGATTCATTATATCACTGGCCCTCTTCATGATCTCCTCTGATGGTAGGTCATCTGGAAGATCAACCACGAGGGCTGTGGGGTTGTAGTATGTGAGTTCAAACCTGTAGAGGACCTCATCACCCCCCACCACCACCTGGTTTTTTTCTGGGCCAAAGGTTATCTCTCTCACAGCCGGGGCCAGGAGGTCCTCGAGCTTCTGTCTTTCATCCCCACTGAGCTGTGGGCAGTCATCCAGTGTGAGTTCCTTTTCTATGAGTTTTGTGGCGAAGGCCATGCATGATGACTCATCACATTTACCACAGTTTGTTTTTGGTAGTAACCTGTATACATCCATGGCAGTTACCTGCAATTTAACCCCTCCTCAATATTCCAGTTCAGTTATCCATTCCCGGAGATCAGGTGTTTCGGCAGTCATGTATTCCCTTGTGAAGGTTTCCCCTATCTCCCGCAGAAGCCTCACAGACGTTGGATGGAGCATCATGAATATATCCACACCTGAGAGCATCATTGTAAGTCCGGTTACTATCTCCCACAGAGGGCCCCTGTAGTCTGTGGGTCCCCATTCATCCTTCTTCATCCAGGCCTCCCTTGAACCCCACGCGTTGGTTGTTCCAGAGGACATTGGCATCTGCAGATCGGCATCGCCCTTGAGTGCCGCGAGCCTTGTCCTTGTGATGACGTCTATTGAAAATTCTATACCATATCCCAGTGCACAGGTCGTTGGGTCCATCACTATGTCCTCTCTGCTAAGGCCTTCCTTCATGAGGTAACGGTTGAGGGTTTTTTGCATGTTGACGTCTGTTATGGCCCATGATAGGACCGCGTGGTTGTGGTCAAGGGCTGCCCTTGCAACCTTTCTGTAGTCAAGGTCCAGGTTTGCTGATGCCAGGAGACACCTTTCGCCTTCAGCAGCCTCAGCAGCCTTTTCAAGTACCAGTGGATCCTTTTCAGGGTCCCCTGAGCCCCCGATTACCAGGGGGACATCAACGGCCTGGAGGACTTCCTCGATGTCATTTGCAGCCTCCCTCGGTGACTTGTCCATTACCTTGGGTCCTGTTCCGATGAGGTGTATTGTGACCATGTTGGCACCATAGTCCTTTACCGCCTTCCTTGCCCAGTCCCCGGGGTCCTCCATGACGTCGCTGAAGTGCTCCCTGATAGGCCTTGGTAGACCCGGCATGGGTATGTCAAAGACGTCGAATGTCACCACCGGTGGGTTTGGCTGGGGTTCCTCAAACCTGTAGAGGGCCTTCTGACCACCAAGGTAAACAGGTTTCCTTGTACCCTCACCCAGTTTCACCTGGGCAACCTCACCGGGGTATGTCTTTACCGGTGGTTCGAATTCCTCATCAGGGAGTGCCTCAACTGCCTCCCTAACCTCCACTGTTTTCTGGATGGCTTGCTGAACCGCAGGCATTATGTAGAGTTCAAGTTCGTCAACATCCATCCGGAACTCATTTATTTCGATGGATTTCGTGTTCTGAAGTAATTTCAGAAGTTCCGTTAATTTATCCATAAGCACACCTCTATAGACTTAAAATTTTATCGGCAACCTTTTTTATGGCCCTGAATGCTGCTGAATCTTCAGGCAGCTCATATAGCGACCTGCCCTCCATGTCATACCTGGAAACAAGGGGATCCTCAGGTATGACGCCTATGACCTCAAGGTCTTCGTCTATTTCAAGTTTCTCAAGGTCCCCTTCATGGACCCTGTTAAGAACCAGGAATACCTTCCTGAATTTTATCTCAAGTTCCCGTGATAGTTCAAGTATCCTTCTTGCTGTTAGAATCCCCCTTTTTGAGGGGTCGGTTACAACCATCATCACGTCAACGTTCTGGGTTGTCCTCCTGCTGAGGTGTTCAAGGCCCGCCTCGGTATCTATCACTATGTAGTCGTAGTTCTCTGCTATATTCTCGATTATCCTCCTCAGCATGGTGTTAACTGCGCAGTAGCACCCACTGCCCTCGGGGCGGCCCATGACGAGCAGGTCAAAATCATCGGTCTCGGTTATTGACTCCATTATCCGGTAGTCAAGTATATCCCACTTGTTGGCTGATGGGGGGATTCTGCCCGCTGCTGTGTCCCTCTTAAGCTGTTCCCTTACCTCACCAACGGTTCCACTTACTGAAACTCCGAGGGCCTCTGGAAGGTTTGAATCAGGGTCAGCGTCTATTGCAAGAACATCCGCACCTGTAGCTGCGAGTATCCTCACAAGGGATGCTGAAACCATGGTCTTTCCTGTTCCGCCCTTGCCGCTTACTGCTATTATCACATGACCACTCAGGTTGATTATTTACGCTTTATTATTACCTTCTCAGCGTAGATCTTTGCGTTTTTGAGGACTATTCTGAATCCACCCGCTGCTGGAAGGCTGATCTCAGGGGACGCCATTACAGGTATTCCTTCGGTGATGGGGGTCTCCTCAGCGTAGGTTTCCTCTTCCTCAACAACTTCAGCTTCCTCAGTGGATTCTGCATGTGCCCTTTCAAGAACGGGATGCTCCTTTTCCCTCAGAAATCTTCTGAGTTCCTTTATTGATGTCGCATCTACCTCTGTGGCTATTTTATCCCGCAGGTCCTCAGGGATGAATTCAATGACTGATTCCTTGAGTTCCTTTGGCATCCAGATTACCCTTGAGTATCCACCATCTGCCTGCAGGAACTTTGGTGAGCGCATGTACTCAAGGCTGAGACCCGAGAACCCCTCAACCTGTTTTCCGCCTGAACACTGTCCCGCCATTGCAGAGAATGGTATTCCAAGTGGGGTTTCGCCCCTGAAGTCCCTGTTCACGATACCTATTCCATCCAGTTCTGGTATGTAGAATGCCACCGCCTCGAAGCAGCCACATGATGTGTGTGGATACCCGAATACGCTGTGGAGGTAAACCCTCTCTGTTGTACCCTGTGAGTTCTCTGCCACTGCAGCGTTAACATTCTCATATTCTCCCTTCTCCGGGTCAATGACATTCCCCTTTTGGATTTCAAATATTGGGCCGTCTGGGTCCATCTTGTAGGCTGCACGGCAGTCGAACCAGTTTATGGCACCACAGAGGGCTGTCCTGTCCGGTGTGACCACACATACATGTGTTGGGGCGAAGGACTGGCACATGAGGCACCCGTAGAACACGTCAACGTCCTCGTCTGAGAGCTCCCTTGCCCTTGAATCCCTTATCTCATACTTTTCCCTGGCTGTTTCAAGGAATTCTTTAACAGTACCCTCGTCGGTCATGATTGTCACTGATATGGATTCGATTATGGGGAACTCCTCCCTGAAGAGGACCGATAGTGCCTTTCCAAGGTGTTCCAGTCGGAAGCCGGCGTCCTTTGCCTCTGTGCTTACACGGCACCATATCTGGTCCCTCTGGTTGAGGTGCATGAAGCCCTGGACGTAGTTGCAGAGTTCATGGAGCCTCCGCTCTATAACGCTTTCAAGTTCCTCCTCGAGTTCGCTTCCTGCTATCTCCACGTTTATGGCGAATGGATAGATCTGGCCCTGTTCCATTTCACTTATCTCGGGCCCTATGACCTCCACCTTTCCATCCTCAACGCTATCCTTAACCTGGACCAGTTCGGCTCCGATGGATTTGGGCCCGGCAAGTTCAACGAACATGTTTGCTGATCTTATCCGCTCCCCCTCGTGCATGGGACTTACATCAACGGGTATGTCTTCAAACATTGAATTCCTCCATTATCATCAGTCAGTATACATCTTCTCAAGGTACCTGAACCATTCATTATCATCCATGTTGGGAAATGATGCGTCTGCATTTGAGTGGAATGTCTTGCATATTGTGAGTGTCCTTATATGCGGTGCGAAGTGCTTCAGGGTTGATAGGCCCTGGGATGCTATGTAATATATGCACCCTATGAATATGACGAGGTCATGCTGACCCTCACCCCTGAGACCCTCCCAGTCTGGGTCCTTCAGGAGGTTGGTTATCTCCACTATGCCATGGGGTTCTGATTCAACACCCGCCTCCTTCAGCGCCCTGTAGGTATCGGCAGTGGACACCACCGGGAGGTCCCAGTGCCTGATGATTTTAACTGTGTGTTCAAGTACTGGCTGGCGCTTTGCAAGGGGACCCACAACCATTAATGGCCTCTTGGCCTTTTTTATCATCATAACTGCGGTTTCAGGTGTTACCAGCATTGCCTGTTTAGGCCCTGCTATAACAGTTGGCTGCCATGGTATTATACGGTCATTCACACCGATCACCTCTCAAGGAGTGAGGGTTCCTTTGGAAGCTTCTTTGGCTTCCAGTTCTTTTCCTCCAGTATCTTCATGATGTCCCTCTTGTAGACTATGGGGATGTCCTTCTCTGTCCTTATGAACCTGTCGATGTCATCTGGAATTGTGCCAAAGTACTTTTTATGGAGGTCGATGTAGTTGCTGAGTTTCATCTGGCGACCCTTGGGTGTGTCTGTTGGCCTTATGCAGAGTTTAGCCACCATCACCGTTGCCTCCTCCCTGTTCTCTGCTGCATAGAGGAGGTGTTCTGGAGCTGGCTCCCCATCAATGACCTCACCTGTTCTCAGGTCGTTCAGTTTCCACTTATCCTCGTCATCTGCCCTTCCAAGGAACAGTCTGCGGTACTTTGATCCGTGGGGTCCCAGGACGACGGGTATTCCCCACCTGTTCACACCTGTTGCTATGGCTGCCGCCTTCTGGGAGTAGGCACCCCATGCGACGCCACATGCCCCTACACGGTTAAGTATGTAATCTGCTATCTCCTCAAAGTTCCCCTCAAGTGGTTTCTGTGCGAATATGTTGGCTATCTTTATGGCAGCCCCTGATATGTGGGCGTTTGATACGCAGGAGCCCATGTTAACAAGTCCCTTTGCATCGAACTGCCCGCCGTATTTTTCATAGAGTGTCTTTCCATCCTCGTCCCTGTATTCCCCGATGGACATTGCACCGCATCCCGTTGTGACCACGATGTAATTCCTCTCAAGGAACTCCTTTGCCATGAGGGCAACATCCTTTCCACCCTCAGGGTAGTTTGAGCACCCTACAAAGGCCACCACACCGGGTATGTCCCCGAGGACTATGGGCGCACCAACCCTTCTTATCTCCACATCCTGGGCAGGACCGCGCCCGGCCCTTATCTTGTATTTTTCGTCCTTTACGCGCCTTTCACCGGCCTTTGTCACCATGGATACTATGGGTATGTCCCTTTCACACTCCTGTTCGCAGCGTCCACATGTGTAGCAGAGCTCCTCAAGTGCCATCTCCTCAAGTTTGCTCAGATCACCCTCAGCCGCGCTCTTAACTGCATCCATGACAGGGAGGCTGTTGGGGCAGACCCTCTGGCACCAGCCGCAATCTGTGCACTCTGATGCCATCTTAATTATCTCATCAACCTCCGGCAATTTTTTGAGGGATTTCCTGAGTGGTGCCAGTTTCATTGCAGTTTTAACTGCCACCTCCCCAACCTTCTCTGGGTCGAGAATCAGTGCCCCCTCTATGTTACCGTTTATGAGGTCATTCACGATTTTGTCGGGGTCCTCATCTGTCAGATCAGGAAGTCCAAGGCACATCTTATCGGTTGTTGCAATCACCGCTGACCTGTTTTTGAGGGCCTCCTCCAGCACGTCTGTCCTCACGCACTGCTCGTCCACCACTATCACATCGGCAACACCACTTCTTATGAATCTGAGCTGCTTTGAGAGGGGCCCGACGACCTTGGCGGCCTCACTGTACCTTGTAACATCTATTGCTGCACAGCATATACCGCATACCTCAATTTCGTCTTCGAGTTCCCTTTCGGTGACGTAGTCCACTATATCCGCTCCGGGGAGGACGTTGTGGCCTATGCAGAGTATCACAGGTTTGGTGCTGTCTATAGTACCGAATCCCAGTTCAACAAGGGGTGCGTCCTCATCACCCTTCGGGAGGTCCAGGGCGACTATCTGGGCTATATCAGCAACCTCCCTTACAAGGTCATCCATGAGCCCAGAATGGAATGCCTTTGATTCAAAGTCCCTGCTGTCGCCCTCCTGCCCTGTGTGGCAGGCTGAGAGGAGGTGTGACATCTGTTCCTCGGCGTAGTCCATAACTTCCCTTAGGTCGCCCAGGGTTCGGGGCCTTCTTCCCATGACTGTCCTTGTTATGGGTGCCTCTATATCCACGTTCATGCCGAGGTCTATTTCATAGTCCTCTCCCAGTTTCTCTATGAGGTGATCCACAAGGTGCCTTGCGTGTCCCGCGTGGGCGGCGGTCCCTATGAGGCATGCGAGAAGTACTATGCGTGCCTGCTGGGTGGCTGCGTCTATACCACATGCTCCCCTCTTACCGAGGAGGTCACATTTACCGTAGGTGCAGAGGCAGCACATGTCACAGAAAGGTGCATAGAATGGTTCGTATCTTTCAAGGAGCTTCATGTCCCATGACCTGAGGTCGGTCACATGGGGGCGGGGTTTTGGACCCCTAACCTCTTCCTCCTGAGGTTTTTCCTCACTTATAATTTCTCCTATGGATATCTGGATATTTTTAAGGTCCCAGAAATCCCCTTTAAGGTTTTTGGCTTTTTTTGATTCGGGTGCCACATCCATCACCAGTATTACTAAATGCAGACTGACAATTATTAATGATTTATAATGATGGTTTTCATTTTATAAAATCAATATATAAATTTTGTGTATTTGGCCGTGGCACATAAAAACATAGGCATTTTTAATAAAGATGCTCTCCATGATTGAAGCTGTAAGGGGCTGAATTTCAGATTATGCCCATGAAAATGTCCTATCAATGCAAAACCCACTTTATGAGTCCAGAAAATCGGAGTGTGTTATTACCACAATATAAATGAAGCAGAGATAGTGTAATACCCATACCAATCTTTATATTATATGAGTCCTTGATATAATGACTGAATTAATATAAATAATAAGGAGGCGAAGAATCTTGCATATTCCAGATGGTTTCATACCATTCCCACAGTACGTTGTGTACTGGATAATAGCCCTTGTAGCCCTCTACTTCAGCATGCAGTGGGCCAGAAGGGACCTTAAAGAAAGACAGATACCACTGTTTGCAGTTCTTGCAGCTGGAATATTCGCAATACAGGCGATGAACATACCGATACCCTGGGGTACCAGCGGTCACATGGTTGGAGCGGCCCTCGTTGCAATAGTCTTTGCAAGTCCATGGGCAGCTGTCCTTTTACTCTCAATTGTACTGATACTTCAGGGACTCATATTCGGTGATGGTGGTCTAACTGCGCTTGGTGCGAATATCTTCAACATGGGCATAATCGGAGGATTCACAGGTTACTACCTGTTCAGGGCACTCAGATCAGCCGGGGAAATTCCTGCAGTCGCAGTGGCATCATGGGCCTCAATATTCCTTGCCGCCATTGCCTGCGCCATAGAGATGTGGATAGCAGGTACCTTCCCGCTTGTGGAGGGACTCTGGATGATGGGACTCTACCACGCAGTAATAGGTCTCATAGAAGCTGCGATAACAGTGGTTGTTGTCCTTGCAATTGAAAACAGCCGCCCCGACCTTTTCAAGTTCAGTGAGTGGGGTGAGAAGAAGGGGGTTGCATCAAAATGAATGCCCGTGATAAAAAATTCATGACAGGGGGCATCCTGATTGCCCTCATAATAGCCATTCTGGCACCATTCCTTGCATCAGAAAACCCTGACGGACTTGAAAGCACAGCTGAGAAGGTGATGCCCAACCCTGAAACTGAACCGGTGGTTGAATCGCCGATGCCAGACTACACCATTCCTGTGCTTGGTGAAAGCAAGGTTGGCGGTTCCATAGCAATGGTCCTGGGCACCGCCCTCGTGCTGGGCCTCGCCTATGGAGCTGGAGTACTGCTCCGTAGAAGGGAAACAGAACCTGATGAGGGGAAATAAACCCCTCATTAATTTGTGGGGAAGCTGAATGGAAGACCTCATAAACATAGAGAGGGAAAGCCTCAAGGAAAGTTCAATACACAGCCTTGATGGGCGTGTCAAACTCATAATAACATTTATCATAATCATCTTTGCGGTTGCCACGCAGAGTATTACAACACTCATCCTCATGGAGATTTACCTTATCATACTCATATTCCTCTCGAATGTGTCACCATCCTATGCCATTAAAAGGCTCATCCTCATACTCCCATTCGGTGGATTCATAGCACTCTTCCAGCCATTCATAAGGCCAGGGGACGTGATCTGGGCAGGGCCGTTTGGATTTGACATAACCCTTCAGGGAATCATCTTTGGAGCCCTGCTTCTTGGAAAGGTGACTGTGAGCGTGACAGCGATAATCCTTCTCTCCTCAACAACGTCAATGCAGGAACTTGTTGGCTCAGCAAGGAGAATTGGTGTTCCCTCAGACTTTGCGATGCTGCTCAACCTCACCGTCAGGTACCTCTTCTTCTTCTATGATGAACTTGAAAGAATAAGGAATGCCCAGAAAACCCGCTGCTTTGATATATGGAACAAAAATGTGCCCTATCGTTGGAGGCTGAGGAAGGTGGGTGAAACCATCGCCATGATGTTCCTTCGGGCATATGAACAGGGTGAAAGGGTTTATCTCAGCATGCTGAGCCGTGGCTACACACCTGAAAGCAGGATGTACACGGCAGCCTCCAAAATAGGAAGAAGAGAAGTGCTCTTTGTGGCCGCTAATATCATGGTAATTGCGGTTCTTCACATCACCCAGACACTCCTGCCGGTGATGAAATGATTCAGGTGAAGAACCTCAGCTACACCTATCCCGATGGAACCACAGCCCTCAGGAACATTAACATGGAAATAGGGAGGGGCGAACGTGTTGCCGTCATAGGGCCCAACGGGGCAGGTAAATCAACACTTTTTCTTCACCTCAACGGGATACTCAGGCCATCATCCGGCGAAATAATAATTGATGGGGATAAAATCAACTACAGCAAATCTGAACTTATAAGGATAAGACAGAAGGTGGGTATAGTTTTCCAGAACCCGGATGATCAGCTCTTCTCTCCAACTGTGAGAGATGATGTTGCCTTTGGCCCCATGAACCTTGGACTCAGTGAAGATGAAGTCGAAGAAAGGGTTAGGGAGTCACTTGAAAGGGTGGGTATGTCCGGCTATGAAGAAAGGGCACCCCATCATCTTAGCGGTGGTGAGAAGAAGAGGGTGGCCATTGCAGGGATCCTGGCAATGAAGCCTGAAATCATGGTCCTTGATGAGCCCACAACGGGACTTGACCCTGAAACCGCCGATGGGATAATCGACATACTCCTTGAACTGAGCAGTGAGGGCATAACAGTTATAATATCCTCCCACGACGTTGAAATCCTCAGCCAGTTCGCTGAGAGGATCTTTGTTCTAAACAGTGGCGAACTCATAGCCGAGGGAACACCCGGTGAAATCTTTGGAGAACCTGAAATAATAAGAAGAGCCAGTTTAAGACTTCCCAGGACCGCTGACCTCATGAACCGTCTCAGGATGGCGGGATTTGATGTTGATGTTAAACTAACGGTGGATGAGGCATACCCCGAACTCCTGCACCTTCTAGGTGCAGATGCATACCACAGACTGCTTCACTTTCTGGGTGAAGAAAAACAGCATAAACTCATGCATCTTCTCGGGGATGAGAAGTACCATGAACTTCTACATGTGCTTCGGGAGCGATGAATGCTGTATCACCGTATATCTAAAGTTTTGGCTCAAGCCTCTTGATCATGAAGGCCATGAACCCCACCAGCATCGGGAAGAGGAAGAGGTATATCAGTATAATGGCTATTGGTGGAAGGACTGACCCCATAACAGTGGACGCTGCCAGGAGCATGACAAGGAATATAACTGGTCCCAGAATCGCAAGGAACATGTAGATCATGGTGAAGGAGTTGAGCTTCTGGGAATAATCCTTGAGCTTCATTCTCATCTCATATGCAATATCATCTGCAATAACATTGAGTGTCTTGGATAGATCACCACCACTGTTGAGGGTCCTTGTGATCTGGTATACGGCCCTCTTGAGGCCATCAGATTCTATGCGGTTACTCATCTCAATAAGGGCGCTCTCAGTGGTCTCACCATACTTGATCTCCTCAAGTGTCCTTGCGAACTCCTCAGAAAGGGCCCCGTAGCCGGACATTGCAACTGAACGCATACTGTCATGGAGTCCAAGCCCTGATTTGAGTTCGGTGGCCATCTGACGGAGTGCAAAGGGCAGTTCCCTGGAAGCCTCGCTTGAACGTTTGCCCTTCTGAAGGTTCGGAAGGAATATTATGATTATGGCCATGAAGAGAACAGCCAGCATCATTGCAAGGCCTATCTCGATCCCGAAGCCAAGGACAACCATCACAATCAGCAGCACCGCCCCTGAGCCCCCACCAAGTATCATTATGAGCTTGGGGTCAAGCTGCTCCTTTTCCTCCTCCTTCAGTATCTCCTCAAGGGACGCCCTCTGAAAGCTTTCACGGGTTGCTCTGTCCTCCCCTCTCTCTTCTAGTCTCTTATCTGCCTCTATAAGGCCCTTGAATACCTCTATCTCCTCAGGGGTCATCTTCATCCTGCTTATAACCCTCGCTGACCCCCTCCTTGAGAGAAAACCGGGCTTTGGTTTCCCGGGTTCCCTCTTCAAGATTCCCCCAGGTTTTCCGATTGGTGGTGCCTTTGGCTTTATCTCACCTATCTTCTTAACGGGCTTCTGAACGCCCTCCCCCACCTTCTTCGTGGATGTGAGAGTGAGTCCTCCTAGTTTATCGAATATATCCCTGATTGAGACCATTGTATCTGCCCTCAGAGTATGCTGTCAAGAACACCATCCGGGTCCCTGTAGTACTCATTTATGTAGTGTCCAACCTCATCTATGGACCTTATGTTCTCATCGGCCAGGTATTCTAGGACGAGTCTTCTTCTTTCGATCTCCTCCTCTATCTCATTTATGCTTATGGCCCTGAGTTCAGCTATCTCCCTGAGGGTCTGGCTGGCTATTCCAACGTATTCCACCTTATCTGTTACGCTGTTCCATTCAAAGACCCTGTTGAGCTGAACATTGCCCTCCTCCATACCCACAACCTCGGCAACCTCTGTTATCCTCCTTATGGAACCCCCTTCAGGGCGGTACATCCTGTTCTGCATGATTATGAAATCAAGGGCAGGTATCATTATCCTCGGCACGTTCATGGGAGGGTTTATGAGACGGGTTATTGTTTCCCTGGCGGTGTTTGCGTGAAGTGTTCCAAACCCACTGTGCCCTGTGTTGAGGGCTGTGAAGAGTGTTATTGCCTCTCCACCCCTGACCTCCCCGACGATCACCCTGTCGGGTCTCTGACGGAGGGAGTTCTTAACCAGGGTGTCCATGTCCAGTTCACCCTTACCCTCTATGTTTGGTGGTCTTGTCTCCATCCTCAGGACGTGGGTGTGGGGCAGCTGAAGTTCCAGTGTATCCTCAATTGTGATGATACGCTCGGTAGGGGGTACAAAGGCGGATACTGTGTTGAGGGTTGTTGTTTTACCTGAACCTGTACCCCCAGCGACTATGGCGTTGCATGGCTTCACCCCGAGTCCATCTGTGCAGACCCAGAGGAAGGCCGCCAGATGTGAGGACATGGTCTTGAAGTTTATGAGGTCAACAACTGTGAAGGGGTCCTTCCTGAATTTTCGTATGGTGAGTGTCGACCCGTCTGGAGATACAGGGGGTATTGTCGCATTGATCCTTGATCCATCAGGCAACCTTGCATCCAGTATGGGTGTCTGCTGGTCTATACGCCTGTTCACCTGCCTTGCAATGAGGTCAATTATGGCCTTTATATCGTCATCGTCCTTGAAGACCACATTGGTTATCATCATACCCATCTTCCGGTGATAGACGAAGACTGGTTTGTTGACACCGATTACCATTATCTCCTCGAGGTCATCATCCTTGATGAGTGGGTCAAGTTCCCCGTATCCCAGCATCTCCTGGGAGATCTGCTTGGCGAGCTTATCGACATTACGAACCCCCTTCACCCTGAGAAATTCCTTAACCTCCGACATGAAGGTGGATTCGTCTATCCTGAAATCCTCACCTTTGGATACCGCAACCTCAACAAGTTTCTCACGGATCTCGTTGAGGAGTTCCCTTTCCTTCTCAGAGAACTTTGGAAGGGACACCTTGTATTTGGGTATGAGGTCGCCCTCAATGATTTCAACATCCTTTATATCGGGACCGCGGGGGGCCGGTTTCGGCGCTGGCTTTTCAAGCACCTTTTCAACCTTGAATTCCGATTCCGCAGGCCTCTCCCTTTTCTCTTCCCTTGGAGTCGCTTCCTCATCCGCTGCGAATTCTCCGAGAATTTCCCTCAGAATCTCCTTCCTCTTGTCCCTCATGTTACTCATCTTTTAATATGTGGAGGATAATATTTAAGTGTATGTCAGCAAGGTGTCCCGTCTGTGGGGAGGTTCTTCACGCCCATAACAAGCATGAACTGGAAGGTTATTATGACCCCTGTGAGGGCTGTATAAACCCTGGCTTCAGGAAGTTCAGACCCATAATGGAACAGGTGACTGAATCGGCACTTGAAGAATGTGAATGTGGCAGAAGGCACCTTGATTCTGTAATGGCACAGGTATCCATGATCCTTATAGAGAATGGGGTCCTCCCAAAAAATGCCAGGTTGAGGGACGCCGGTGTTCCGCTCATAACTCCTGCATTTCCCCTTAAATCGGCCCCCTTCCTGCCCGCGGACTCACTTGTTCTCCTAACATCCGCTGCCAGTGTGGAGGCTGCAGAGCTGATAATAAACGATGTGCCTGAGGTTAAGGGCGTCATAAGGGGTGATCCCTCAGTGACACCGGGGGTTATTGATTCATACAGGATTCCAGAGGTATACGATCTTCTTGCAGGGTGTGATATGAGGTGTGACATCATAGAGACTCCTGCGGGTTCAATGTCCATATACCGGAGGCAGAGCAGGCTTCACATAGAATTTTCAGGGCGTAAAAACAAAAAAATAGAGGTTGCTGCCAGGGAAATCCTATCAATTCGTCCAGAGACTGTCCTGGACGCCACCTGCGGCCCCGGCACCCTGGGAATATTTGCACTGATGGCAGGTGCAGATAGGGTTGTCTTCAATGACATCTGGAGGGATGCGTGTGAGATGACACGCCTGAACCTTCAGATCAATGGCTTCAGGAAGGAAAGGTTCAGAATATACTCTGAGGACATCAGAAAACTGCCTGAAATCCTGGATGAAAAATTTGAGCTATGTATTGTGGATCCATTCCCTGGTGTGGAGGTAAAGGAGTTCCTTGATGCTGCAGGAAAACTGGCAGAGAGGATCTTGCTGATTCAGTGACCCAGAGACAAGGAAACTCCAGAATCTGGTTCATGGTACTGTGGACCCATTTTTTAACTTATATTCTTAGATAATTGAAACTTAAATTCCCATGTAAATAACCACTGCAGGAAGCACAAGGACCCCCATGAGATGGGACTTGCTTATACCTACACAGTGGGGTATTATACCAAAGGCAGTTGATGTCAGGAGCGCCACTGAAATGAAAGGCAGGCTTGCACCCTCCATGATGGCGAAAAAGAAGATGGATGCCACCATAAAGAGCATTACACAGGCCGATACCCACCCATAGTTGATACCTGAGAGGCTAGATGCAAGGTGATCGCCCAGTTTTATGGAGGTTACTGCAGCTGCAGAGACCGCAAGAAGAGACGCTGATATGAAGAGCATGAGATGGGCTATGCTGACATCCTGAATAATCTCTGAAATGTAGACCGCGATGCCGCTTCTGGGGTTTCCTATGAGGTAGAGTGTGAGGAGCGAGAAGAGTGCGTCTGATGTGTTCAGACCTGAAATTGCCATGATGAAATCCTCAGGTGCATCCTCACCCCCTGAACCTGTGAGGGAGGCTGCTATCATCCCGCCCTGGGCCGGTCCAAATCCCGGGAGAAATCCCAGTAAAACAGATGCCAGCCCACCTGCAGATACTGACCTCAGGGTGTTCATGTTGAGCTCTGTGAACTGAACTCTGCCCTGTTCAGGAATATCTGATTCTGAATTTAAACTGTAAAGGAGGGTGCTGAGTCCAAAAAACCCTGTGAAAAGTGTCATGAGCCCAAGACCTGGTGATATGGGCGTCTGAAACATGAGCCAGCCCATTGCACCTGAGAAGAGAAAAAGCGCCGAAGCCCAGATTAAGGCCTCAAAATTTCTGCTGAGTTTTATTATCATGTAAACAGATACCAGAATTAAAATTAACCATATATGGGGTCTGAGGAAATCGTATAGTGGTGGTAAAATCAGGAAGAGTGATGGTAGGAGGATTATTGTGATGAGGATCCCTCCAACACCACCAACCGTGGCCGCCCTTATGGCCTCCCCTGCCCTACCTTCAAGCACCAGCCTGTGAGAGGGGAGGATAGAGATGGCTGTTCCCTCATCGGGCACCCCAAGAAGCGCTGATGGTATGAATTCAAGAAGGGCGTGTGCCACTGAAAGTGATAATAAAAAAACAGCAAGGAATTCCTCAGATACACGAAGGTGGGTTGATGATGCGAAAATGAATGCTCCCACAGTATTAACATGGATGCCTGGAATCAGGCCCGTTAATATGCCAGTGATGATTCCGAGAAAACAGGCAAAAAGGATATCGGTTATCCCAATCACCCGGGAAAGGGAGCTACATTAACCTTCTCACATCTGTTACCTCTATGTTGCTGACACCATCAATACCCGCGAGGCTCTCCTCAGCGGCTTCGGTTCCGCCCTCGGCATCGCCCACAACAACCATCACATTGAGGGCAACGAGGCCAAATGCTATTGGCTCCTCATCTATTTTGTGAAGCTCAGTACCCTCGGGTATCCTTGATTCAATTTCCCTCTTGAGTGCCTCAAGGTCAACCTCTGGACTTTCAGGCATAACCTTTATGGTAGCTACTACATCTCCCATGAAATACCTCCACAAAGAATCTTGAGTAATACTAATTTATATATTTTTCCTATGGTCCCTCGAATCCACAGCTGCAGCGATATGTGTGTCCGAAGGTCCTGCACTTCTGGCACCTGTAGATCATCTCGCCACACATGGGGCATTCAAATTTCACATAGGTTTCAACCAGAGGTATCTCCTGCTTACAGGATGTGCATTCCATCTTTGTCATCTAATCACCTCTTATAACTGTACATATAACTTCTGAAGCACCTGCCCTTAAAATGGACAGCACCCTCTCGGGAAACTTCCCGTTTGCAACATAACAATCAGTTTTCAGTTTAATGAGAAGTTCAGGTAGTGCTTCGTCCACTGATGTCTCACCAAAAGATAGTAAGTTTTTAGCACTTATCTCATTTATAAGTTTAGCATCACTGGCAGGTGGCCTCTCAGTATATATACCATCTACATCCGTTGCTATTAAAAGTTTCGCCCCCAGCATATGTGCTATTATGAGTGAGAGGGAATCCGAGGTCACCCTCCATGAGTGTTCCGCAGGATCAGTGAAACGCAGGAGTTCAGATGGCAGGATCACCGGTGTCAGGCCACTCTCAATTGCCCCCCTGCACTCCCCAAGTGTCCTCACTGGAACAGCAGATTCACAAAGGTCAGAAAGCAGTCTTCCAGTAATATCCATACAGAGTATGGCCGAATCATGGGTTGCGCTTTCAGAAAATCCCAAATTTCTGTCATAGTATCTTACTCTATCTGCAAAATCCCCACCACCACAAACAACAGCAGTTCCTGTTCCTTCAAGGCTTTTAAGGAGTTCTGCAGCATGTTCAGGAAATAGACTACCCCCTATCTTAACAAGCCAGTCCATAGTATCACCATAATCTCCATTTCAGGCCTCAGAGAAGTTTGAGGTCGCCTGTTATTTTATCTATCTTCTCATCGTCGTCAGGCCCTATGCCCAGGCATGTGATGGTGCCTGCGGGTATCTGGGTATGACCGGCGTCCCTCACAAGATAGTATGAGATCCCCGAATCCTTCACAGATTCATATATCTCCAGGAGCTCATCAAGGCTCTTAACTGAAACTATAACCTTCTTTGAACCATCAATTTCCCATCTTCTGATTTTATCAGGATCTGTTTTTTTGAATGAACCAATAGAAGCATGACAGGCCTGGGCTGCTATTTTACCCTTTCCCATCTTCAGATCAGACCTCACTATTATGACCTGTTTCATTTTCCCACCATCCGGGTCTATATTGGTTGATACTAATAACTGTTTCCAGCGCAAAAAAAATGAAAAGTCATCAGTGCCCATCTCATGCACACCTCAACCGGAGGTGCCCCTCCAAACCAGAAGGTTGGTGCCAGTGTTACAGTGACAATCTACAAGGCTGGGAAGTATAGAATCATGATATGGATGGAAAAGAGTCCCGAAAAATCGATAAATTTAAATAGTATTTGGTTAAATATAGAATTGAGGTGATATTATGGCCGAATTACCCATAGCACCAGTTGGGAGAATAATAAAAAATGCCGGTGCCCAGAGAATAAGCGACGACGCAAGGGAAACACTTGCAAAAATTCTGGAAGACAAAGGCGAAGAAATAGCAGTAGAAGCTGTTAAACTAGCAAAACACGCCGGCAGAAAAACTGTTAAAGCATCAGACATAGAACTGGCCGTTAAAAAGCTATAAATGGCCATTTCTATTTTTATTTTAAATGTCATAATTCAGTATCCCCATCAACTCTATGACTGGGTGGGTTTGGGGAATGACTGAACTTTAAGTGTCATGCTTCAGTATCCCCCGGGACCGTTGCCTGTTTATTCCCCTGCAACAATAATTCAAAGGGGCCTGAATTTCTGAGAATGAATTTATTTATTACACCACATACCATAATCAAGCGAAACTGAATTTTCATCCTCATACCAATGGTGATAGAATTGACCAGAATCTCAATACTCGATCATGATAGATGTCAGCCAAAGAAATGCAACTACGTCTGCATAGATTACTGTCCTGGAGTTAGAATGGATGAGGACACCATAACTATTGACGAGAAAACAAAGAAACCCCTTATATCCGAGGAACTGTGTTCCGGTTGTGGTATATGCACAAAAAGGTGTCCATTCAAGGCCATAAGTGTTATAAATCTTCCCGAAGCCCTTGAAGACCCGGTTCACAGGTACGGGCAGAACATGTTTGAACTCTTTGGCCTCCCCACCGTGACAGAGGGGGATGTGATTGGGCTTATAGGTCCAAATGGTATCGGGAAGTCAACAATCATAAGGATACTGTCGGGGGAACTCAGGCCAAACCTTGGCAACTTCCAGGACCCACCAGGTTGGGATGAAATTATAAACCACTTCAGGGGGTCCCAGCTACAGAATTACTTCCAGAACCTCAGTGAAGGAAAGCTAACCGTTGTGCACAAACCCCAGATGGTGGATAAGATCCCGAAGTACGTTAAGGGAAAGGTCGAGGATCTTCTCCTGAGTATAGACTCCAAGAGAACAGATGAGGTAGTTGAAACCCTCGAGATTGGGGAGATAATGGGTCGTGAGATATCAAACCTCAGTGGAGGTGAACTCCAGAGCGTGGCAATCGCAGCTGCAGCTCTACGTGAAGCAGATTTCTACTACTTTGATGAGCCCACCTCATGGCTGGACGTGAGGCAGAGGCTCAATGCAATAAGGGTTATAAGGTCCCTTGCAGAGGCAGGGAAATCAGTTATGGTTATAGAGCACGATATGGCCGCCCTTGATGCGATGTCAGACTACGTCCACATACTATACGGTAAGCCAGGTGGATACGGCGTTGTATCCAACCGCCGCGGTGTCCGTGTGGGAATCAACACATATATCAGGGGTTTCCTCAGGGAGGAGAACGTGAGATTCCGCGATCATGAAATAGAATTCAAGGTAAAACCCCCGCGGGCCGAGGAAGAGGGTGAGGTCCTCGTGGAGTACTCAAAGATGATAAAGTCCCATCCAGCATTCAGCCTTAATGTTGAGGAGGGCACAGTATACCTCAACGAGGTTGTTACAGCCTTCGGGCCGAATGGTATAGGTAAAACAACCTTTGCAAGGATCCTTGCAGGTGTTGAAAAACCTGATGAAGGGAAGGTCAAAAGGAAGATAAAGATATCCTACAAGCCCCAGTACCTTTCATCGGATTATACAGGTACCGTGGAGGAATTTCTGTATGCAAACGCACCTTCATATGGATCGAACCTATTCAAAAGCGAGATCATGAGGCCATTCAATCTTGAGGAGATACTTGACAAGGCAGTTAATGAGCTGAGTGGTGGTGAGCTGCAGCGCCTTGCAGTTGCAGTTGCGCTCTCCAGGGATGCTGAACTTTATGTTCTGGACGAACCAACAGCATTCCTTGACGTTGAACAGCGTCTGCTTGCAGCTAAGGCCATAAGGAGAATAATTGAAAGCAGGAATGCGTCCGCCATGATAATTGACCATGACATAATCTTCATTGACTACATATCCGACAGGGCCATGGTCTTCAGTGGAAAACCCGGAGTTGAGGGACGCGCTGGAAGCCCCACAGAACTCAGGGAAGCGATGAACACATTCTTAAGGGAAACAGGAATAACGTTCAGGAGGGATAAGGAAACAAAAAGGCCACGTGTCAACAAGCCTGGAAGTTTCCTTGACAGGCAGCAGAAGGAGATGGGGGAATACTATTACCTGAAAACAGAATAGTATAGATGAATACATTCACCTTCTTTTCAAAACCTCAATAAGATATATCCACAGATAATACCTCTATTCCTCATTTTCAAGGGACATCTTGTGCTAATACTTTAAGTTAATCTAACTGATCAGAGACTAGAGAATTATCTGCCAAAATCAAAGCTTCAAAAGTTCCTAAAGGATAAAAATT